>JAYTHH010000336.1:0-3573 GCA_043732745.1 Rhodospirillales bacterium | reverse complement strand
CCGCGAAGCGCGCGCCCACGCGGGGGGATTTGCCGCGCAGCAGGCCCAGCGTGCCCTTGTGCAGATAGCCGAGCCGGATCTCCAGCCGCACGATCGTCTCGCCGCTGCAGGTGAAGCGAAAATGGCCGGGTTCGATGATGCCGGCATGAACGGGGCCGACGGCAATCTGGTGCAGGTCGTCACCTTGTGCCGGCAGGAATTCCGCCGGCTCGGGCGCCGCCAGATTGGGCAGCGGGCGGGCGGCCATCGGCGGTGTGGCCGTCCAGTTGCCGTGATCCAGCCAGGGCCGCGTGTCGAGCCCGTCGGCGGGATTGTGGCCCCAGAGGTCGCGGATCATGCGCTCGAACCAGGCCGCACCGGGTCGTGCCGGCGACAACGCGGCGTAGAGCCCGCTCTCCACCGGCACCGAGGCGAGCAGAAAATCCCCGGCCTCGGTGTCGTGCAGCAAGGCGTGCACGTGGGTGGTGTCGGCCCACATCGCCCGCAGATCGAGCGTGGCGTTGGCAGCAAGGGCATGGCTCATCGCCGTCCAGGCTTCGGGCGAAAGCACGTGGCGTGGCCAGGGCTGCGAGGCGACGGTGGGCGCGGCCAGGATCATCGCGCGCGCCGTCATGGCACCACCGAAGCGGCGGCGGTCAGCCACGCGGCAAAGGTTATGGGCATCGCCACGCCCAGCACCGCAACCAGCGCCAGATGCACCCAGGCGGGCGCCAGCGACGCCGCCCCGATCGCTGGTGCATGGCCCATCGTGGCAGGGCCAAGACACAGATCGATCAGCCGCGTGATCAGCTTCCAGCCGCCCACCAGCAAACCAATGGACACAGGCAGAACCAGCCACGGATGCGAATTCATGGTGTTCGAGAGAATGAGGATCTCGCTGGCGAACAGCCCGAACGGTGGCAGCCCGGCAATCGCCACGATCCCGGCCGCCAGGGTCAGCCCCAAGGCACGGTCCGATGCGATAAGCCCAGATATCACCTGGAAACTCTGCGCGCCCTTGCGCTGGGTGGCGCGGCCGACGCATTGGAACACCGCGGATTTTGCCAGCGTGTGCACGGTGATGTGCAGCAAGGCGGCAAACGTGGCGCTGGCGCCGCCCAGCCCGATGGCGAACGCGGCCAGTCCGGATTGCTCGATGCTGGAGAACGCGAAGAACCGTTTCACATCGCGCCTTCCCCATAGGCTGAACGCCGCGAACAGCACCGACAGCAGGCCCAAAGCCATGATCGGCGGCCCTGGATCGATCGCCTGCGCGTTGGACGCCATGATCCCCCGCAGCCGCAAAATGACCACCAGTGCCACGTTCAGCACCGAGCCGGACAGCACGGCGGACACCGGCGTCGGGCCCTCCGCATGCGCGTCCGGCATCCAGCCATGCAGGGGCGCAAGCCCGGCCTTGGTGCCATAGCCCACCAGCAGGAACACGAAAGCCAGGTTCAGCAAGGTGCCCCGGCAGTCTGGTGCCGCACGCGCCAGCTCCGTCCAGGTCATCGCGGCATAGCCGGCACCCAAAGCGGGCAGGGCGGCCAGATACAGCACCACCGTGCCGAACAGCGCCAAAGCGATGCCCACACCGCAGAGAATAAAAAATTTCCAGCTCGCCTCGATGGCGTTCTCGGTGCGCGGCAGGCCCACAACCAGAACGGCGGAAATTGTCGCTGCCTCCAGCGCTACCCAGGTCACGCCAAGATTGTTCGATAGCAACGCCAGCAGCATGAAGCCAAGGAAGCTCATGAACAGCGCATGATATTGTCGCACGCGGGGCGCATCCAGCCGTCCGGCGACCAACTCGACCGCGATATAGCGGCGGCTGTAGATGGCCGAGGTGAACCCCACGAAGGCGGTAAGGATCGCGACGTGGGCCGAGAGCGGATCCACCAGGATGAACACGCCATGTCCCAACTGCCAGGGCAGTTGGCAGGCAAAGGCGAAACCCAGTCCGCTGGCCGCAATGGCCATCAGGCTGCCCAGCCGCGGCGATTGGATCACGGTCAACAGCAAAGCGCCGAGAAGCGGCGCCAATGCAGCGGCCGATGCCGGCTCAAACCAGTCCGGCATCACCGATGCGCACTCCCCACACGATCCAGATGCGAGGTGTCCAGGCTGTCAAACTGCGCCCGTAGCCGCAGGAAGAACGTACCGAACACCACGAAGGCCACCAGCACCAGCACCGCCACTGATAGCTCCACCACCATCGGCATGCCGTCCACGCTGACCGCCGCAAGAATGAGCCCGTTCTCCAGCGACATGAACCCGATCACCTGGGTCAGCGCGGAGGTGCGGGTGATCATCATCAACAGGCCCAGCAGCACTACCGACAACGCCAGTGCCAGATCCTCGCGCGTCAATGCCTGGGACTGCACGGTGGTTGGCAGCACCACCATGATGGATAGCGTCACCATCGCCACGCCCAGCAGCATGGTGGGAAAGATGCCGAGCGCTGTTTCCACCCCATGCGACAGCCGCAGACGTCGCACCAGCCGGTGCAGCGCCAGAGGGATGATCACGCCCTTGGCGATCAGTGCGATGGCACCCGTCAGATAGAGATGCGGCGCATGCTGCACATAACCCTGCCAGAAGGCGGCTGCCGCCAACACCACGGCCTGCAGCGCATAGGTGTTGATGGTGGCCGTGATGCGGCGTTGCGACAGCAGGGTGAACGACAGCAGCAGCACCGCGCCACCCAGCAGATGCGCCACATCATACGGAAGCGTGCCGAAGACGATGCGTTCCATCAGGCAAATCCTTGCGACACGAACAGGAAGATCGCCGCCAGCAGCCCCAGCAACAGCGCCATGCCGAGCATTTCCGGCACGCGGAAGACCCGCAACTTGGCGCGCGTGGTCTCGAACGCCGCCAGCCCCACCGTCATGGCGGCGGTCTTGGCTATCCACGCGGCGATGCCCACCGCCCACAGCCAGGGCGCGAGGCTGGCGCCATCTTCTTCCCGCGGCGCGATGCCGAACGGGACGAAGATCACGACAATCAGCGAAAACCAGATCAGCAGGCGCAACGCGGCGGCCAGCTCGATCATCGCCAGATAGCGACCGGAATATTCCAACACCATCGCCTCGTGCACCATCGTCACTTCCAGATGGCTGGCGGGATTGTCCACCGGGATCCGACCGCATTCGACCAGCGCCACCACCAGGGCCGCCACCAGTGCCAGCGCCAGAGAGATGCGCAGGCCGAAATTACCGGAATTGATCAGGGTAGAGACGGTGTCCAGGTTGGTGGTGCCGGCGAGCAGCGCCAGGGTGAACACCACCAGGAAGAACGCCGGCTCGGAAAATACCGAAAACATCATCTCCCGGCTGGCGCCGATGCCGCCGAACGCGGTGCCGGTGTCCATCGCTGCGAGTGCCACCGAGACGCGCGAGAGGGCCAACAGGCCTGCGATGGTTACCAGGTCGGCAAACGGGGCGGTGGCCATGCCAAGCGCAAAGCTCGGCACCAGGCTGGCGGCGGCGAGCGTGGCGGCAAGGCTCGCCAGCGGGGCTGCGCGAAACACCCAGCTCGTGCCATCGGCCACCACCGGCTGTTTTCGAATCAGCCGCGACAGGTCGAGCAACG
>JAYTHH010000335.1:0-3576 GCA_043732745.1 Rhodospirillales bacterium | reverse complement strand
CGATGCTGCGCTGACCAAGCACATTCAAGGTTCTGACCTGGTCATTACCACCGCGGCAATCCCCGGCAAGGCTTCTCCAAAGCTGATCAGCAAAAAGCAGGTGGCAGGCATGAAGCCTGGATCTGTAATTGTCGATCTTTCGGCCGAGGGTGGGGGCAACTGCGAAGACACTGAGCCAGGCAAGACCATCCAGGTCGGCGACGTCACAATTGTGGCACCGCTGAATGTGCCGTCGCTTCTGGGCGCGGACGCAAGCACCCTTTACGCCAAGAACCAGTATAACCTGCTCGCGCTGATGATGAAGGACAACATTATCACCATCGACTGGACCGACGAAGTTCTTGCCAAGACCGCGCTGACCCATGACGGCAAGCTCTGCGATGCCCCGCACCCAGACGCCGGCAAAGCCGCCCCCGCCAAATCACGCAAGCCGGCTGCGGAGGCGGCTTGAACTATATCGGGAGATGATCATGCATTTCGATATCACGATGAGCGGTTTCATCGCCCTCTACATCTTCATGCTGGCTGGGTTTGCCGGCTGGGTCATTATCGGCAACGTTCCGGCGATCCTGCATACGCCGCTGATGTCTGGCTCCAACTTTGTTCACGGCATCGTCGTGGTTGGCGGTCTGTTCGCCCTGCTGAACGCAAGCACGGTTCTGCAGCAGGCGATCGGCTTCTTTGCCGTGTTGCTCGGCGCCGGCAACGCCGCAGGCGGCTACGCGGTGACTGACCGCATGCTGGCGATGTTCAAGACCAGCGGAGCGGAGGCCAAACAGCAGCATGGGCACGCCAAGGTTCATCACCTGAAGAAGAAGAAGAGCTGAGGAGACCGTCATGCTCGCCACATTTTCCCCCCTCGTTATCGGGCTCACGGACCTCGTTGCAGCTTTTCTGTTTCTCTATGGCCTCAAACGCATGTCGTCACCGGTGACAGCGCCGTCCGGTATCCGGGTCGCGGGCATTGGCATGATCGCCGCCGTGCTCGCGAGCTTTCTCTACATCTTCAATATCGAGCCGGCGGCCCAGCCGCACCTGATGGTCAACATTGGCCTCGCAGTTGTGGCGCTTGCGATCGGCGGCGTTGGCGCCTGGTTCGTCGGTCGCGGTGTCGCGATGACGTCCATGCCACAGATGGTGGCAATTTATAACGGCATGGGCGGCGGCGCCGCGGGCGGGATCGCCGCGGTGGAACTGTTCGGTTCCAAAACGCCTGGAGCGGTCGATCTGGTGGTAACCCTGCTGGGTGCGTTGATCGGCGCCGTTTCGATGTCCGGTTCGGTGATCGCATGGGCCAAGCTGCAGGGCGTGCTCAAAAAGCCGTTGCGGTTCAAATTCCAGGAGATCGCCAACGTCATCGTGTTTTTGGCGGCCGTGGTCGTTGGCGGTTGGATCGTGTTCGGCCCCCAAAGCGGCATGAACATGATCCTTCCGTTGCCGACCTGGACTTATATTTTCTTCGGCCTAGCCCTGCTCTTCGGCATCATGATGACCCTGCCAATCGGCGGCGCGGACATGCCGGTGGTTATTTCGATCTACAACGCCTTCACGGGACTGGCTGTTGGTCTTGAGGGGTTCATGCTGCAGAATCCGGCCCTGATGATCGCTGGCATGGTGGTGGGCGCTGCTGGCCTCCTACTGACGCTTTTGATGGCTAAGGCCATGAACCGATCGGTGATGAATGTCTTATTCACCAATTTCGGCGACATCCCGAAGACCCAACACGGCACCATGAAGGGCAGTGAACGGCCGGTGGAAGCGTCCGACGCCGGCATCAAGATGCGTTACGCCTCCAGCGTCATCATCGTGCCCGGCTATGGTCTCGCAGCCGCGCAGGGGCAGCAGAAACTGTATGAGTTCGTCAAGATATTGTTGGCAGCCAAGGTCCAGGTACGGTTCGCCATTCACCCGGTGGCGGGACGCATGCCCGGCCAGATGGACGTTCTGCTGGCCGAAGCCGGCGTGCCCTACGACCTGATCTTCCAACTCGACGATATCAACGCGGACTTCGCCACCACAGACGTGGCACTGGTCATCGGGGCGAACGACGTCGTCAATCCTGCTGCGCGCACGGAGAAATCATCGCCGATTTTCGGCATGCCGATCCTGAATGCCGACAAGGCAAAGCAGGTCTACGTGATCAAACGCGGTCAGGGCAAAGGCTATTCAGGCGTCGCCAACGGTCTGTTCTACGAGCCCAACTGCAATATGGTCTACGGCGATGCGCAAGCCGTGCTGATCAAGATGATCGAGGCCGTCCGGGGTCTGGGCGCCGCCGCGGCCGAATAACGTTGAGGTGTTGTCGCAGCAAGCAATCCAACAAAGGAACCCTGAAATGTCCAGGAAAATGCATGCCGCAGTCGTTCGGCAGTTCGGCAAGCCACTCGTAATGGAAGAGTGGGATATCCCCTCGGTCGGTCCAGGCCAGATCCTGGTCAAGACCGAGGCCTGCGGCGTCTGTCACACCGACCTTCACGCCGCCAAGGGCGACTGGCCGCTGAAGCCAACCTTGCCCTTTATCCCCGGGCACGAGGCCATCGGCATTGTGGTGGCGCTCGGTGCAGGTGTGACCCTCGTCAAGGAAGGCGACCGCGTCGGCGTCCCGTGGCTGTATTCCGCCTGCGGCCATTGCGAATACTGCCTGTCGGCGTGGGAGACAGTGTGCGGCGAGGCCCAATTCGGCGGTTACACCAAGAATGGGGGCTTCGCTGAATACGTCCTCGCAGACCCCCAATACGTCGCGCACATCCCCCAGGGCATGGACCCCAAAGAAGCCGCTCCCGTCATCTGCGCGGGGATCACGACCTACAAGGGGATCAAAGAAACCGGAGCGCGACCCGGTGAGTGGATCGCCATCTCCGGCTGCGGCGGCCTCGGGCACATGGCCATCCAATATGCCAAGGCGATGGGACTGCATGTCTGCGCGGTGGACATCGAAGACAGCAAGCTCGATCACGCCAAGAAGCTTGGTGCCGACATGGTGGTCAATGCCAAGACCGGCGATCCGGCGGCGGCCCTGCACAAGGCGATTGGCGGCGGCGCGCACGGCGTGCTGATCACCGCGCCGTCGCTTGCGGCATTCAAGCAGGGTGTGGGCATGACCCGAAAGCGCGGCACCTGCGTGCTCGTGGGCCTGCCGCCAGGCGAGTTCCCCACGCCTCTATTCGACGTCGTCTCAAACTGTATCACCGTCCGTGGCTCATTCGTCGGAACCCGCCAGGACATGGCTGAATGCCTGGCTTTCGCCGCCGAAGGCAGAGTCAAGGCCGACATCGAACTGCAACCATTGTCGGCGATCAACGGCATCCTCGAACGCCTCGAAAAGGGCGAAGTGCCCGGCCGCATCGTGCTTGATTTTACCGATTCCAAAACGGGAGCGGCTACAAAGTCAAAAAAGAAATTTGTGACGGCCTGATTTGACAAAGCTATGCAAAGACGGTGTCCATTACAAAGGTGAGGCCAAATATCATACTGCATTGGCGCAATTCTACTTAGCTGTGGATGACCCCACGGGCAGGCTTGAAGAACGTATTGGGAACAACCATCTCACGCCCTCGGTACGGGGTTGGAACGATG
>JAYTHH010000334.1:0-3587 GCA_043732745.1 Rhodospirillales bacterium | reverse complement strand
TTGTCATCCGGGCCACGACGCCCGGGTATCCGTACAGGCCACAAGGAAAAGAGAGGGGCGGTCACACTCTAGCTCGGCCCTCAACGGCCAGCATAATCCCGACCCAACCCCTCCCGCCGCCGGCGAGTTGGCACCTCGTCGGCGGCACCCCATCTTCGTTCAACAGGGCAGGAAGGTCATAAGACAAGCATCATCTGACCAATCGGATTCATCCGATCGGATAAAGATGCTCGACATAACAGGGGACTAGAGATTTTTTCCGATTTCTATCGATCGGAAAAAGCTCTAGAGTCATTTGCCCAACCTGATCGCCCCAGCGGTTTTGCATCGGACGGCTCAGCCGGCATTCGGGAACAAATAGTCGCCCAGCAACCGTTTGGCTTCGTCCAGCACCGTGGCGCGCGTGGCGCGATCCGGCTGTTCGAAGGCGAAGGCCAGAAGGCGATCGCCGATCTCGGTTGCCATGCGAAGACGAAAGGCAAGGCCGGGCGAGGGTTCGATATCGAAGGCGCCGGAAATGAATTCCATCACCATATCTGACACCTGATGACCAGCATAATCCTCCCGCGTGGGGCGGCTGATGTAGCGGCCGCCGCCACCGTTCAAACCATGGGGTGCGCCGAAGGCCACGGTGCGGAAATCAGGGTTTTCGTCGAGATAGGCCACGAAGGCGTCGATCACCAAGGACAGGAAATCGCTCGGCGTTTCGGGAAAGTCCGCCATGATCGCGGCACCCATGCGCTCCTGGAACAGCTCCATGTGGCGCACCGCGATGGCATCGACGATGGCCTGCTTGTCTGGGAAGAAGCGATACAGGCCGCCCACGGACATGCCGGCTTCATGCGCGATCTGTGCGGTGGTCAGCGCCTCGATACTCACGCCGCGCCCGAGCAAAGCCGTAGCGGCGGCCAGCGCGCGGGCCACGGTTTCCTGGCTGCGTTCCTGAACGGGGCTTCGGCGCGTTGTGGTCTGGCTCATGATTCGATGTTTGACACTTCCCTGTGGCGATGCCAATACGCGAAGACGACATCGCATTCGCGTGTTTCCGACACGACATCGCATTCGCGTGTTTCCGACACGACGTCACATTCGCATGCCGCGACGCAGCAAGGATACAAAGATGGCCGTTCCCCTTCATCAGGCGCTTCGCGTCGGCGCCTATGTGGTCAAGCAGCATCTCATCGGCCGCAAGCGCTATCCGCTTGTGCTGATGCTGGAGCCGTTGTTCCGCTGCAACCTGGCCTGCGCCGGCTGCGGCAAGATCGACTACCCAGCCGAAATTCTGAACCAGCGCCTGTCAGTGGCCGAATGCCTCGAAGCGGTGGACGAATGCGGCGCGCCTGTGGTGGTGATCGCCGGCGGCGAGCCGTTGCTGCACAAGGAGATCGCCGAGGTGGTGCGGGGCATCATCGCCCGCAAAAAGTTCGTCATCGTCTGCACCAACGCGCTGCTGCTGGAAAAGAAGATGGACCTGTTCAAGCCGAACAATTTCTTCTCCTGGTCCGTCCATCTCGACGGTGACAAAGGCGACCACGATCGCTCGGTCTGCCAGGACGGCGTCTACGATCGCTGCGTGTCCGCCATCGCCAAGGCGAAGAAGGCCGGCTTCCGCACCATCATCAACGCCACTCTGTTCAACAACGCAGACCCGGAGCGCCAGGCGCGCTTTTTCGACGACGTGATGGACATGGGGGTGGACGGCATTTCGGTGTCGCCGGGCTATGCGTATGAGCGCGCGCCGGACCAGCAGCACTTCCTCAACCGCAACGCCACCAAGGAGCTTTTTCGCAGCATCTTCTCGCGCAAGAAGCCGGGTGCGAAAAAATGGGAATTCAACCAGTCCAGCCTGTTCCTCGACTTCCTGGCCGGCAACCAGACCTATGAGTGCACGCCCTGGGGCAACCCGACGCGCAACTATTTCGGCTGGCAGAAGCCCTGCTACCTGCTCGGCGAAGGCTATGTCAAAACCTTCAAGGAGCTGATGGACACCACCGAGTGGGACAAATACGGCACCGGAAAATACGAAAAATGCGCCGATTGCATGGTCCATTGCGGCTATGAGGCGACCGCGGTCACCGAAGCCGTCACCAAGCCCTGGAAGATGCTGTCGCTGCACCTGACCGGCATCAAGACGTCCGGCAAGATGGCGCCCGACCTGTCGCTCGCCAACCAGCGCCCCGCAGAATATGTGTTCTCGTCACACGTCCAAAGCGCCATGGCGAAGTTAAAGCATGCGTCCAAGATTGCCGAGCTCGAAGACGCGGCGGACTAACGCCGACCTGGCCCTGGCCGCATCGCGTCCCAACGCGATGAGGCCAGGGATTTGGGCGGGACTGCGTAGAATGGAGAAGGCCACGCGGCGTGCCGCGATGGCCCCTTTTTCATTCAACGCCACGGAGGCCGCAGGAGGTAGGTCGCGGTCGGCGGGGTCGCAGATGGCGCGCAGCACCGCAAAAGGAATGCCGTGACGCTCGGCGACACGGGCGATGGCGCCGGATTCCAGATCGACCGAGCCGCAGAGGGTGGCGCGGCCGAGCGCATATTTCTCGGCAGCCAACGTGACGATCTCCGCCTCGGCCGCCAGCATGCCGCCGAACCAACCGCCGAGCGTTTCGGCCAGTTTCGCGTTGGTGGGCCGAATGCGGCCGGCTTCGACCACGGCGAGCGGCACGACAATGAGGCCGGGGCGGAAATCGGGGTCCAGGCCGCCGGCGAAGCCGAAGCTGACGAGCGCGGTGGCGCCTTGGGCCACCAGTTTTTCAGCGGCGAGTTCGGCCCCCCAGGGGGTGCCGCCGCCGGCTTCGACGGGCACGCCGAGTTTTTCGGCGATCCGCGCCTCGGCGACGAGGCCAGTGATCATGGCGATGGTCATGCGGCTGTCAACCGATGGGGCGTCAAAAGCCCCAGGCCACGCGGGGGTTGTTGGTCTGGCGCAGATTGCGGTAGCGGGCCATCGCCAGCAGCGGAAAGAACAGCTTGTAGCCGTGATAACGAAGGTAAAAGACACGCGGAAAACCCACCGCCGTGTAGGGCTCCTCGTCCCATTCGCCGTCCGCCTTCTGGGTCACCTGCAGATACGCCACACCACGCGAGACGGCGGGATGGTTGGACTGCCCGGCCGCCATCAGCCCCAGTAGCGCCCAGGCGGTCTGCGACGGGTTGGAGCGGTGATACCGGCCGCGCGGCGCATCGCGGTAGCTCTCGTTGTCCTCGCCCCAGCCGCCGTCGTCGCGCTGCGTTTCCAGCAGGAAACCTGCCCCGCGCGCGATCGCGGGGTCCGCATGCGAAATTCCGGCGGCGTTCAACGCACACAGCACAGACCAGGTGCCGTAGATGTAGTTGGTGCCCCAGCGGCCGAACCAGCTTCCGTCGTCCAGCTGTTCGGCGCGCAGCCAGGTGATGGCGCGGGCCATGGCCGGCTCATCCGCGGTGTGGCGGAGCTGGGCGAGGAACGACACGCAACGGGCCGTGACATCCGAGGTGGACGGGTCCAGCAGCGCGCCGTGATCGGCGAACGGGATATGATTGAGGTAGTATTTGTTGTTTTCGGCGTCGAACGCGCCCCAGCCGCCATCTCGGCTTTGCAT
>JAYTHH010000333.1:0-3599 GCA_043732745.1 Rhodospirillales bacterium | reverse complement strand
AGGACCTCGGGCACGCTGCCCAGCGCCCGCATCGGCTGGATCACCCGCACCTCACTCACACCGCCCACCGGCGGCAACATCGTAGAGACGATGTTCATCCGCTGCACCGGCTCGCGCAGCGCCCGCCAGATGTGCTGAAGCGGACTAGCGCGGCCGTAATATTCCTGCGGATCGACGCCCATCGCCTGCAAAGTGGGCGCGATCATCTGGACGAATTCGCCACATTCCCGGCCGTCGAACACTCGCGCCGAGACGTCGTGCGGGTGCAGGCCGGCTTCGGCGATCGCCGCCTGGGTGGTACGCGTGGAGAACCAGCGCAGATGGGTGCGGTCCATCAGGCCCGTCTCCTGATAGTCCCAGGTGCCGGTGAGCAACTTGGCGGCAAAGCTCCAATGCTCGATGTTGGGCATGCAGATCAGCACCACGCCATCAGGGGCCAGCTGGGCCACCTGCGCACGCAGCACCGCCCAGGGGTCGCGCAGATGTTCGAGAATGTCGCCGTAGATGATGCAGTCGAACATCTCGTCGCCAAACGGCAACGGCACCTGCTCCACATCGGCGCCGACCACGAAATCGATGCGCGACGCGGCCACCACGCAGGCCTCGGGATCGGACTCGATGCCGAAATAACGGCAGCCGGGGTTGCGGCGCTTGTATTCCATACCCAGCGCCGCGGTGCCGCAGCCGACATCGAGGATGGTTCTGGCCGTGAGCGGGATGCGACCCAGCAGATCGTTATTGGCGGCGTCCGGATAGCGCATCGTCTGGCGATCTCCCTTGAGCGTTGGCAAGTAGGCGGATTCCAGAGGTGCCCGCAAGTGCGGGATCCCCCAGAAGCCCCGCCCTGGGGTCCTACAGGACCCGCCCGGCCACCGCGTCCAGCTTGGCCAGCATCGCGGGATCCCGACGATCGGCATGGGTGATCAGCGCGTGATCGAGCGCGCGGTCGCAGCCCGCCGGGCACAGGTCTCTGATCGCACCGATCACCGGCACCACATCGCGCACCAGGCTCCGCCCGGCATCGGCGTTGCCGACCAGGCACTTCACCACCTGCTCCACCGTCACGTGATCGTGGTCGGGGTGCCAGCAATCAAAGTCCGTCACCATTGCAACCGTCGCGTAATTGATCTCGGCCTCGCGGGCGAGCTTGGCCTCGGGCATGTTGGTCATGCCGATCACGCTGCAGCCCCAAGACCGATACAGTTCGCTTTCGGCCTTGGTGGAGAATTGCGGGCCTTCCATCACCAGATAGATGCCGCCACGCATTACCGGCAGCGCCAGTTTCCGGGCGGAGGCTTCGAGAGCGTCGCCCAGGCGCGGGCAAACGGGGTGTGCGACCGAGACATGCGCCACACAGCCCGGGCCGAAAAAGCTTTTCTCCCGCGCGAAGGTACGATCGATGAACTGATCAACGATCACGAAATGACCCGGCGGCAGCTCCTCCTTCAACGACCCCACCGCGGAGAGCGAAATGATATCGGTCACGCCCAGGCGCTTCATCGCGTCGATGTTGGCGCGGTAGTTCAAGGCACTCGGCGGCAATGGATGGCCGCGGCCGTGGCGCGGCAGAAACACGCAGCGCACCCCGGACAACGTGCCCTCCAGCAGGTCGTCAGACGGATCGCCCCAGGGGGTTTCAACCTTGCGCCAGACCTTGTTCTCCAGCCCGTCGATATCGTAGAGGCCCGAACCGCCGATGATGCCGATGATCGGCTGAATGCTGCTCATGCAAGAATTCCCTGGATGTTAGATCATGATACGTTTGGGTTGCTTAACCCAAACGCATAAGCAATTTTGCTGTAACAGCACAGGAGAGACTAATGATTTCAACTATCTAAAACCATCAGTCTCTAGGCCGTACAAGAAAAAACCGCGCCCCCGTAAGAGGACGCGGCGGTTCCGTCAAGTGAAGCCAGAGTCTTAATGCTTAACGTCGGACCAGATCTGCCGCTTCACCGCATAGGTGAGGCAGGTCATCAGGGCCAGGAACAGCACCACGCGAACACCGAGGCGCTTGCGCTCCTCCATTTCAGGGTTGGCGACGAAAGCCAGGAACGTCACCACGTCGTGCGACATCTGCTCGACGGTGGCTTTGGTGCCGTCGGCATATTCGACGCGGCCGTCAGTCAGCGGCGCAGCCATCGCGATCTGGTGGCCGGTGAACCATTTGTTATAGTTCATGCCGTCGCCCATCTTCACGCCCGCGGGCGCCGCCTCATAGCCGTTCAACAGCGCATAGATGTAGTCGGCCCCACCCTCGCGGGCCTTGATGATCACCGACTGGTCCGGCGGCAGCGCGCCGTTCTGGGCGGCGCGGGCAGCTTTCTCGTTGGGGTAGGGCGACTTGAAGTGGTCCGACGGCAGGCCGGCGCGCTCCGCCGGCTGGCCGTCATCGCCGATCGTCGGCACTTCGACGGTGGCCGCGATCGACTTTATCTGGCTGTCCGACAGACCGATGCCAGCAAGGTTGCGATAATACACCAGCTTCATCGAGTGGCAGGTCGAACAAACCTCCTTGTAGACCTGGAACCCGCGCTGGGCGGACGCCTTCTCATACGTGCCGAACGGACCGGCGAAACTCCAATTCTGCTTCGGGTATACCATCTCGTGCTGGGCGAATGCCGGCGTAGCGGCCAGCATCCCAAAGACTGCGCCGAGGGCAGCGATACGAGCGAAGGACATCACTGTTTCTCCATCGGCTTGGCGAGAGCGCCACCCGGCAGCGGGCCACCGCCGAGGGTCACGAGAACCGGATTGCTGATGCTCTCGGGCAAGGGCAACGGACGCTCGAGCTTGCCCAGGATCGGCAGGATCACCAGGAAGTGTAGGAAGTAATAGGCGGTGCAGACGCGACCGATGACGACCCAGACTCCCGCTGGCGGCTTGCCGCCGGCCATGCCGAGCACCACGCAGACGATGACGAACACATACATCAGCTGGCGGTAGATTGGCCGGAACCTCGCCGAGCGCACCGGAGAGGTATCGAGCCACGGGAGCGCAAAGAGGATCGCGATCGAGCCGAACATCAGGACCACGCCGCCGAGCTTGGATGGTACCGAGCGCAGGATGGCATAGAACGGCAGGAAGTACCATTCCGGCACAATGTGCGCGGGCGTCACCAGCGGGTTGGCGGGAATGTAGTTGTCCGCATGTCCCAGATAATCAGGCGCGAAGAACACCAGCACCGCAAACAACAGCAGATAGACGCACATGCCGACCGCGTCCTTGATCGTGTAGTATGGATGGAAGGGCAGCGTGTCCTTCTCGGACTTCACGTCGATGCCCAACGGGTTGTTGGACCCCGTGACGTGCAGCGCCGCCACGTGCAGGAACACCACGCCGGTGATCACGAAAGGCATCAGGTAGTGCAGGCTGAAGAAGCGGTTCAGCGTGGGGTTGTCGACCGAGAAGCCGCCCCAGAGCAGGGTCACGATGCTCTCGCCTACCACGGGGATGGCCGAGAACAGGTTGGTGATCACCGTGGCGCCCCAATAGGACATCTGGCCCCAGGGCAGCACGTAGCCCATGAACGCTGTCGCCATCATCAGCAGCAGAATGACCACGCCGATCATCCACAGCAGTTCGCGCGGTTTCTTGTA
>JAYTHH010000332.1:0-3605 GCA_043732745.1 Rhodospirillales bacterium | reverse complement strand
TCCGTTGCAGGCGAGCGCGGGCAGCGGGATCGGCCTGCAGCATGGTGCCGAAATTCGCCAGCGCACTGGCGAACAGCTCCACAGAATGGCCGTTGGGGCGCGCCGCATCGGCCTCGATGGCCCTGCGCAGACGCGACCACACATCGCTGATCCAAGCCTGTATTGTGTCGTGGGTCAGCACACGACGCACTGCGGCGCCGATCTCGGCGGCTCTCGCCGGCTCGTTCTCGATGCGCGCGATCTCGCGGCGCACCCATTCGTCGAACGCCTCGCGCAGCTCCGAATCATGCGCCTCCATCCGGGTCATCTCGGTGTGGATCAATGCCATCGCACGCCGCGCGACGGTGGCTCCCACGGCCCAGCCGACCAGCCGGCCTCCCTGTTCGCGCACCCGCTCCTCGATGGATGTGCGCAGCGCCTCCTCGCGTTCGCCCAGCAGTTTGCGCAGTTCCACCAGGATGAAACCAAACACCTCCTGGTGCCGGCCGCCTTCCATCAGGCCGCGGAGCGCACGGCCCACGACGCGGCCGGAGGCTTCGCCGCCAAGAATGCGCGGGATGATGCGGCCGGCAACGCGTCGCGCGCGACCGTCTTCGATGGTGGCGAGAATGCGTGGCAGCAGGACTGCCAGCGCCTCGGCGGTAGGACGGGTGGAGCGTGGGTCGGCCAGGAATTTCTGCACGATGCCGGCCAGATCCAGGCGCGATAGCGTGCGGGAAATTTCGGCCTCGGTGAACACATGCCCCGCCACAAAGCGGCCGAGCGCGCGACCCAGCCGTGCCTTCTGGTTGGGAATGATCGCCGTGTGCGGCACCGGAATGCCCAGCGGGTGGCGGAACAGGGCTGTGACGGCGAACCAATCCGCGATGCCGCCGACGAAGCCGGCCTTGGCAGACGCCTGCAGCCATTCCTGTGCCATGCCCTGCGGCAATGCGTAGCTTGCAAGCGTGATGGCGGCCATCAGGAGCAGAAGACCGGTGGCGAAGGCCCGATGCCGGGCCAGGTTGCGTCGGGCTGCTGTGTCGGGGTCGGGCAGAATGTGATCGTGCATGCTAAAACCTAGCATGTCAGCCGTTTGCCGGCCAACCGACCGGATGTTATATAGTAACAATGATCGACCCGCCTTCCGCCATTTCGCCGCTTGCGATGCGCCTTGTCCTGGCCGTGGCCTTGATCGGGCTGATTTGGCTGGGCGTGTGGTGGGCGTCGTGATCACGCTCACCGAGGTCAGTTGCCGGCAGGGGCCGTTGCTCGCGGTCGATCACATCAGCGCCAGCTTTGGCCCCGGGTTGACGGCGATCGCTGGGCCAAACGGTGCCGGCAAGACCACGCTGCTGCGCGCGATGGCCGGGCTGCACAAGCTGTCTGGCGGCGCCATCAGTGGGCAGACGGGGCCACGGCAGATCGCCTTGCTGCCCCAGGCCGGAGGCGTTGAGTTCGCCGGCGTCTATTTGATGGCGCTGGCCGCCGGGGTGTCGATCGCCTCGTGCCAGCGCAATCTGGACCCGACGCATCTGCTGTTCGGCAGCGTGCTGGCAGTCGACGATTCCGCCCTGGTGCGGATGGCCTGCGTGTCCAGCCTGGCGCTGCTGGGGCTTGCGGTGATCTGGCGGCCGCGGATCCTTGAAAGCCTCGATCCCGGCTTTTTGCGCGCCCAGGGCGGGCGTGGCGGGGTGTGGCACGCCTCTTTCATGGCGCTGGTGGTGCTGTGCGTGGTTGGTGGCTTCGCGGCGCTGGGCACGTTGATGTCGGTGGGGCTGACGCTGCTGCCGGCTATCGCGTCGCGCCATTGGTCGGCCCGGCTCGGTGGCCAGATGGCGGCGGCTGTTGTTGTAGCGTTGCCGTCCTCGGCCGTGGGGTTGCTGCTGTCGTTCCACACCGATCTGCCGGCGGGGCCGGCCATTCTACTGGTGGCCGGCGGTGTCTGGTTGGCTAGCGTGGTGGCAGGGCCGCATGACAGCTTGATCAGCACCGGCCGCCGGGTTTGAGTGCCCGTTTGTCATCATCCTGTTGACGTGATGATGCCATGATCCGCAGATATACTCCGGGCTAAAGGAGACGATGATGGATTGGAGCCGTGCGAAGGTTTTGGTGACGGGTGGTGCAGGGTTCCTCGGCTCGAATCTCTGCCATGCCCTTGCGGAACGCGGCGCCAAAGTGACGGCGCTGGATGGCTTTCTGTATGGCGGGGGTGCCAATCCCGCCAATCTGGATGGCTGCAACGTCGATCTTGTCCGCGCCGATATCCGCGAGGGCGATCTCCGACCGCTCTGCGAAGGTGTGGACGTGATCTTCAACCTGGCCGCGCAGACCAGCCATATGGGTGGGCAGCGCGATCCTTTGGCGGATATCGCCGTCAACGCCGTGGCGCAGGTGCGGCTGATCCAGGCGGCGCGTGAAGCAGCCCCCAATGCCGTTGTGGTGCATGCCTCCACCCGCCAGTTCTACGGCCGGCCGATCCGCCTGCCGGTGGACGAAACCCATCCGGTCGCCCCACCGGACGCCAACGGCGTGTCGAAATTCGCCGGCGAGCAATACTGGATGATCGAGCACCGCACCGCAGGGCGACCGGTGGTGAGCCTGCGGTTGACCAACTGCTACGGCCCGCGCCTGCGC
Organism: Rhodospirillales bacterium; assembly: GCA_043732745.1. GTDB lineage: Bacteria > Pseudomonadota > Alphaproteobacteria > Acetobacterales > Acetobacteraceae > CAIQQQ01. Next base: position 989 of record JAYTHH010000332.1, on the reverse strand, counting down.
ATCCGCGACGCGCGACAGACCTTTCTGGGAATCTGGATCCGCTGCGTGCTGGAGGGCAAGCCTTTCGAGGTGTGGGGCGGGTCCCAGTTGCGGGACATGGCCTATGTGGACGATGTAACGCAGGCCTTTCTCCTGGCGGCATCGACGCATTCCTGTCACGGCAACGTCTATAATCTCGGCGGATCACCTCCGGCATCGCTGCTGGAAATCGCCGAATTGACGGTGGGCGAAGCCGGCGCCGGCGCGCATTTCACCACGCGTGAATTCCCCCAGGACCGTGCCGCCATCGACATCGGCAGCTACCACGCCGACGACCGCGCCTTCCGCGCCGCCACCGGATGGGCGCCCGAGGTCTCGTTGCAGGAGGGCATCGCACGATCGCTTGCCTGGTATTGCACCCGCCTTCCGGCCTACCTCTGAGAGGGATCCCATGAACGCCGCCATCATTTCAGTGCCACAGGCCAATCCGGGTGCCGGCTACCTCGCGTTGAAAGTCGAGATCGACGAAGCTGTGGCCCGTGCTCTCGCTTCCGGCTGGTATGTGCTGGGCGCCGAGGGCCGTGCCTTCGAAAGCGAATTCGCCCAGTGGCTTGGCGCGCCGCATGCCGTCGGCTGCGGCAACGGCACCGACGCGCTGGCACTGACCCTGCGGGGGCTTGGCGTGGGGCGTGGGACGTCTGTCGCCACCGTGTCGCACACCGCCGTCGCCACTGTCGCCGCCATCGAGATGACCGGCGCCTCGGCCGTGCTGATCGACATCGATCCAGTCCATTACACGATGGACCCGGCCGAGTTGGCCGCCGTGCTGGCTGACCCGCCCCAGGGCCTGCCACCGATCTCGGCCATCATCCCGGTGCATCTCTACGGCCAGGCCTGCGACCTGCATCCGATTCTTGCGATTGGCGCGCGCTACAACGTTCCGGTGATCGAGGATTGCAGCCAGGCTCATGGCGCCACCTTGGACGGACAGAAACTCGGCACATTCAGCG
>JAYTHH010000331.1:0-3619 GCA_043732745.1 Rhodospirillales bacterium | reverse complement strand
CTCAACCCGGCCGATGAGCCCGGGCGGCTCACGCTCATCACCCGCATGGGCGCGTCCAACGTGGCGCAGAAGCTGCCGCCGCTGCTGCGCGCCGTGCAGCGGGCCGGGCGGCAGGTGGTGTGGCTGTGCGACCCGATGCACGGCAACACGATCTCGTCCAACGCCGGTGTGAAGACCCGCAGCTTCGACGCCATCCTGTCCGAAGTGCGCAGCTTCTTTGACATCCACGGCGCCGAAGACAGTTGGGCCGGTGGCGTGCACATCGAGATGACCGGGCAGAACGTGACCGAGTGCATCGGCGGTGCGCATGGGTTGACGATGCTGGATCTGGGCGGCCGCTACGAGACCTTCTGCGATCCGCGGCTGAACGCGGAGCAGTCGCTTGAACTGGCGTTCCTGGTGGCCGAGGAACTGAAGGCGCGGCGCGTACCGGGCCATATGCCTGCCGTGGCGGCCCAGTAGCTTCATGTCGCTCGCGCCCGAGCCGGAGCTGAACGCCGACGTCGCCGCGCGCACCGACGTCTATTTCAACCGCACGCGCCAGATCGTGGCGCGCTACGGCGACAGGCAGGTGACATACGCGGTGTTCCTGCGCCGGCCGGTGATCTCGGCGCCGCGCCTGGCGCTGGATTTCCTGAACCGCGCCGCGGCAGCGCGCACCACGGCGTTCGACGTGGAGGTGACGCATCCGGAGGGAAGCTGGGTCGGCGCGGGCGAGCCGCTGCTCTACATTTCTGGCGCGTTCACTCAGTTGGCCGACCTCGAAACCATTCTGCTGCAAAAGACCGGCGCCTGCTGCGTGGCGGCGCACAACGCCTATCAGATGGCGCTGGCGTTGCCGCAGGTGGGCTTCCTGGCGATGGACGCGCGCCACTGCGCCGGGGCCGAGATGCAGGATATGATGGCCTATGCCGCCTCGGTCGGCAGCTTTGCGGCGCAGCGCGAGGGTGCGCGCGGCTTCACCGGCAACGCGACGGACGGCACCGCGCATTACTTCGGTGCTTCCAGCGGTTTCGGCACCATGCCGCACGCCTTGATCGGCTATGCCGGCACCACCGTGCGGGCCGCCGAGATGTTCCACGAGACCTTCCCAGACCAGATGCTGACGGTGCTGGTGGATTACTTCGGCCGCGAGATCACCGACGGCCTGGCGGTGTGCGCCCGCTTTGCGGAGTTGGCCGCCGCCGGGCAATTGGCGGTGCGGCTGGATACGCATGGCGGCCGGTTCCTGGAGGGGCTGGACCCGGCGGAGAGCTATGCCGTGCTGGAGCGTCGCGCCCCTGGCGCGATCCGGCGTTACCGCTCGGACGCGGAATTGCGCACCCTGGTGGGCACCGGCGTCTCGGCGGCTGCGATCTGGCGCATGCGTGAGGCATTGGACGAAGCAGGTTTTCCCCGCGTCAAAATCATCGCGTCTTCTGGCTTCGGGGTGGACAAATGCCGGGTGATGGCGGATGCCCGTGCGCCCATCGACGTGGTCGGCACCGGCAGCTTCATCCCCGATGCCTGGGGCGAGACCTATGCCACCGCCGATATCATCGAATACGACGACGTGGCGCGGGTGAAGGTGGGACGCGAGTTCCTGCTTCGCCGGAATGCGGCGCGGGCCCGCAACGGGCATACGCCGGGGTAGCATCGACACTGAACTCCTGGGAGGTCACACATGACGAACACGATCACAACAAAGCGTTCGCAGACCGTTGCCGCCACCATCGAGCGGATCCGCGCCATCGAGGGCAGCCAGGGCGTCACCCGCGCCTCGCTGGACGCCATCAAGGCTGAAATGCTGGCGCTGGCGAAGCATGAAGCGCTGTTTCCGTCCGCCGAGTTCCTGCCGCCGCCCGCCGGCGAGAAGGGCGCGCAGCGCTATCTGCTGCAGGAAGACCCGGATCACCGCTTTACGCTGTATCTCAATGCGCTCAATCCTGGCAATGCGACCAAGCCGCATGACCACACCACCTGGGCGGTGGTCGTCTCGGTGGATGGCGCCGAGCACAACACCGTCTATCGCCAGGTGCCCGGCGCGCTGGTGGTGGACCGGGAGGTGGTGGTGGAGGGCGACATCGGCATCGCGCTGATGCCGGACGACATTCACGCCATCGCAACGCCGGGCGATCGTCCGACGCGCCATCTGCACATGTACGGCCTGGCGCTCGAGGTGCTGGACAACCGCATGGGCTATGACGAGACCACCGGCGCTGCGATTCCCTACAACAAGAACTTCATGAAGCCATCCACGGTGGCCGCGCACTGATGCGGCATATCTCGGCCACAACGTTGCGGTCCTGGATCGAGGATGACGCCGAGTTGGCGTTGCTCGACGCCCGGGAGGAAGGCGAATTCGGCCGGTCGCATCTGTTCTGGGCGGTGCCCTGCCCGCTGTCCCGCCGCGAGGAGCGGGCAGTCGCTTTGTTGAAGCGACTGTCCACGCGGGTGGTGTGCGTCGATGACGGCAGCGGATTGGCGGAGCTTCTGGCGGCGTATCTGGCGGGGATCGGTTGCACCGATCTCTCAGTGCTCGATGGCGGCACCAAGGCGTGGGAGGCGGCGGGGTTCGTGCTGTTTTCCGGCGTGAACGTGCCGTCCAAGGCGTTTGGCGAGTGGGTGGAGCATCATTACGCCACTGAGAGCGTCGATGCCGCCGAGCTGAAATCGTGGATCGATGCCGGGCGGGATATGGTGGTGTTGGACAGCCGCACCTTCGCCGAGTTTCACCGCATGTCGATTCCAACAGGCGTGTCCGTGCCCGGCGGTGAGCTGGTCTATCGGGTGGGTGACTTGGCGCCGTCGCCGGACACGTTGGTGGTGGTGAACTGCGCCGGCCGCACGCGCTCGATCATGGGAGCGGAGAGCCTGCGCCAGGCGGGCATTCCCAACAAGGTGGTGGCGCTGCGCAACGGCACGATGGGCTGGGAGCTGGCGGGGTTCGCCTGTGAACACGGCCGCATCGAGAGCTTTTCAGGAACCACACCTGCCACCGCGGAGACGGCCCGATCGCGCGCCGCGCACTTCGCGGGAAAGACCGGGGTTCAGCCGATCGACCCGGCTGGGCTGGCCGATCTGCAGGCTGATACGTCCCGCACACTGTATGTGCTGGACGTTCGCGATCCGCTGGAATTCAAGGCCTGGCACCGCCCGGGCAGCGTCAATGCGCCGGGGGGGCAGTTGGTGCAGGCGACCGACCAGTGGATCGGCGTGCGCCATGCCCGCATCGCCCTGATCGACGATGACGGCGTGCGGGCGCGCATGGCCGGCGGCTGGCTGCGGCAGATGGGATTTGCCGATGTGTATGCGGTGGACGGCGCGCTACCCATCCGTTTAACGGCGGCCGAACTCTCCGACCCGGACTCATTGGTCATCGATCTCGAACGCAGCGTGATGTTCCGCGACGGCCATGTCCCCGGCGCGGTCTGGGGCGTGCGCACGCGGCTGGACCAACTGCGCGACCGGATGGACCAGGCGTCGCTGGTGGTCCTTACTTCGCCCGACGGCATGCAGGCCGCGCGCGCGGTGGACGAGGTGCGCGCGCTGACGCAGACCCCTGTCGCCGTGTTGCTGGGTGGCACCGCGTCCTGGCGTGAGGCAGGGCTTGCGATGAAAAGTGACCGCCACAATCCGG
>JAYTHH010000330.1:0-11610 GCA_043732745.1 Rhodospirillales bacterium | reverse complement strand
GTGATCTCGTCGAGGTATTCGCAGATCGCGGTGATCTCGGCGAGCACAGTGCTGTCATCGAGTTCCAGTGCCGGGGTCTGCCCCGAGGGGTTCTTCTCCAAAAAGGCCTCGCGACGGTTCTCGCCGCCGCGAAGATCCACTTTCACGATGTCCAACGCAGCGCCGCGCTCGGCCGCGAACATGCGCACGGTGCGTGGGTTCGGACCCACGGAACTATAGAGCTTCATCCTTTAGTACCCCAATGCCATGCCGTCCTTGCGCGGATCGGAGCCGCCGATCAGCACGCCGCGAGCGTGGTCGATCCAGATCGCCTGGCCGCCGCCATGCGGTTTATCGATCACATCCACGCTGTGCCCCATGCGCTGCAGCCCGGCCAGGATTTCGGCGGGAATGCCGCGTTCGGCCTGAATGCGGTCCAGGCGCGGGAAGAGGCGCGGCAGGTCCAGCGACTCCTGAATATCAAGGCCATAATCGAGATGATTGGCCAGGAACAGGGTCTGGCCCATCGGCTGGAAATGCCCGCCCATCACGCCATACGGCATCACCGCGCGGCCGCCTTGTGTGACCATGCCGGGGATGATGGTGTGCATCGGCCGCTTGTTCGGCGCGATGCAGTTGGGATGACCGCGCTCGTAGCGGAAGCCGTATCCGCGGTTCTGCATGAAGACGCCGGATTTCGGCGCCCAGATGCCGGAGCCGAAGCTCTCGAACAGCGAGTTGATGAAGCTGCAGGCGTTGCCGTCGCGGTCGACGACGCAGAGATAGACGGTGTCCTTGTGCTTGGCGGCGTCCGACTGACCGGGCTCGGGGAGTTCCGGCATCGCCACATCGTCACGCACCAGGGCGCGCAGGCGATCGAGATAAGCGGGGCTGGTAAGATGCGCCACGTCCACATCCACATGCGACGGATCGGCCAGGAACGCGTCGCGGTCACGATAGGAGAGGCGTGCGGCCTCGATATGGCGATGAAGGCGCACGAGGCCCATAGGACCGTCCGGCGCCGGATCCCAGCCGTCGAGCAGGCCCAGCATCATCAGCACGATCATGCCGGAGCCGTTGGGCGGGCACTGCCAGACCTCATGACCGCGAAAATCGGTATGAATGGGGGTCACGAACTCGGCGGCGGTGCGGCCAGCGGCGAAATCCGCCTCGGTGTGCAGTCCGCCACGGGCGCGCAGCGTGCTCACCATGTCAGCGGCAATCTCACCCTCATAGAAGGCGCGGCTGCCGCGTGCAGCAATGGCCTTCAAGGTGGTGGCGAGCTGGGGCTGTTGGAACACATCGCCTATTTTGGGCGCCGGCACGAACGGATCGGCGCCGCCCTTGCGCAGTTTCGCCTCGCTGCCGGCCCAGTCATGCGCGACGCGCGAGGTGATGCCGTGGCCATGCTCGGCATAGCCGATCGCCGGGCGCAGCAGCTCGTCCAGCCCCTTGGTGCCGTGTGCCGCCAGAAGCGTCTCCCACGCCGAGATGGCGCCGGGCACCGTGACAGAATGGGCCGAGGTCGGATCCGGCTCGCGCATCTGGACCCCCTCGTAAAAATCGATCGTGGCCGCGGCGGGGGCGCGGCCGGAGCCGTTCAGCGCCACCGGGTCCTTGCCGGCGGGGGCGTAGAGACAGAAGCAGTCTCCGCCGATACCCGTGGAAGCCGGCTCCACCACGCACAGCACGGCCGCCGCCGCCACGGCGGCGTCGAGCGCGTTGCCGCCGGCGCGCAGCACATCCAGGGCAGCAAGCGTTGCCGCCGGCATCGATGTGGCCGCCATGCCGTTGGTTGAAACAGCCGGGCTGCGGCCGGGAAAGTGGAAATCGCGCATGAAGTTTCGCCTAGAAACAAGGTGGGGACGCTGGCACGCAGCCCCCCCCATTGGCAACCGCCTCACGCACGAAGAAGATCGCCGGATACAAAGGGGGTCCAGCCTTGGCAACGATTGAAGACTTCGACGCGCTGGATATCCGCGTGGGCACCATCATCGACGTGCAACCGTTTCCCAAGGCCCGTAAACCGGCCTGGAAGCTCGCGATCGATTTCGGGCCAGAACTGGGGACCAAACGGTCTTCGGCGCAGATCACGGTGCGTTACACCGCCGAACAACTGATGGGCCGGCAGGTGGTGGCAGTGGTGAATTTCCCACCGCGCCAGATTGGCTCGTTCATCAGTGAGGTATTGACGTTGGGCGTGCCCGATGCCGAAGGAGCGGTGGTGCTGCTGGCGCCAGGCCATGCCGTGCCGAATGGCGGACGCATGTTCTGATGACCACGCATTACTATACCGTTACATGGGACCAGCTGCATCGTGACAGTCGCGCTCTGGCTTGGCGGCTGATGGAACGGCCGCCATTTCTGGGCGTGGTGGCGATCACCCGCGGCGGCCTGATCCCTGCGGCGATCGTGGCGCGTGAACTGGATCTACGGCTGATCGAGACGGTCTGCATTGTCACCTACGACGATGAGACGATAGGCGTGCCGAAGGTGACCAAGCTTCCGGCCGCCGCAGGCGACGGCACCGGATTTCTGATCATCGATGATCTTATCGACACCGGCACCACCGCAAAGATCGTGCGCGGCCTGCTGCCGGCGGCGCATTTCGCCACGATCTACGCCAAGCCGGCCGGGCGCGCGATGGTGGATAGCTTCATCACGGAGGTGTCGCAGGACACCTGGATTCTATTTCCGTGGGACACCGAGCCGCAATTCGCCGTGCCGCTGGCGCGGCGCCCGCGCAACCCTGCAACTGAGGAATAGAATTCGGCGGACTGAGCGGAACGATGTTGCCGGGTCGCCATTTTTACTGACGAAGTTGTGTCAACCACGACATACTTTGTTAAGGTTTTTGGGCCATGATGGTGGCACGTAACTGCTATGGATAGCCTAAAGCGCCACACTGTCTCTTAGAAAACTGGTGGATCGAACCAATGCGCCCGTTCTTCATGCGCCCGTCCTTCATGCGCCCGTCCTTCATGCGCTTGTCCTTCTTGAAGCCTCACATCAGCGGACCGTGCTTTTTCATCCTGTTCGCACTCGCCTATATGGCCTCGCCCTATGTGGCGCTGTTCCAACTGGAAGCAGCACTGGAACGCGGCGATACCCAGGCGTTAGAGCGCGGGGTGGACTGGAAAATGGTGCGAGACGGCCTGAAGCAGGATATCGCCGATGGCGTGATCGGGCCGATGCAGGCACAGCTGGCGTCCAACACGCTGCCGCCGTTCGGCTCGTCCTTTATCAGCGGCATCATGGAAACCTCCGTTGACCGGGAGGTCACGCCGCAGAACCTGGTGGCCGTGATGCACCAGATGCGCGCGCCCGAGATAGAATCCAATCCGCTCAAATGCTTTGACTGGGCGTTCTTCGAAAGCCTCGTGGCGTTCACCGTGACAGTGCACAACGAGGATGCCGAGGAAGGGCATTTGCGTCTGCGGATGGAGATGCATGGTGGCAAATGGGTCTTGGTGCGTGCCTGGGTGCCGCAGGACCTCATCGAGCGCACGTCGAACCGGACATAGGCTGCCCCGAAGCATCGGGTGTGATTTAACCCTCGGCCAGCGCCTCCTTGCTGGCGCGCACGCGGTCGACGCGCCTTCCATCCATCTCCAGGATTTCGAACAGCCAACCGCCGAACACGATGCGGTCGCCATGGCGGGGCACACGGCGGAGCAAGGCAAGCATCAGGCCGGCCAGGGTGTGATAGCTGCCCTCGGCGGGAAGGTCGGGCAGTTCGAGGCGGGCCTTCAGTTCGTCTACCGGCGTCATGCCGTCGAGCAGGAACGTGCCATCGGCCTGTTCCACACCCTCCCCCGGCACATCAGACACCACCTCAACATCGCCTACGATCGCTTCGAGCACGTCCGCCGCGGTCACCACGCCTTCGAAACTGCCATACTCATCCATCACCAGCGCCAGGCCGAGCGGCTCCGCCTTTAGACGTTCCAACGCGTCCAGCGCGGTCACGGTGTCCGGCATCACCATCGGTTGGCGCAGGGAGGCGCCGATCGACAGCTCCTTGCCATCGAGGATGCGGTCCAGGATGTCCTTGGCCTGCACGATGCCAACCACGTTGTCGATCGAGCCGTCGCACACCACGAAACGTGAATGCGGCGCCGATTTCAGGGTCTGGGCGATCTCGCCGGCAGGATCGGTGCGGTCGATCCAGACGATCTCAGTACGCGGCGTCATGATTGCACGGACCGGCTTGTCGGCCAGTCGCAGGACACGCTCGATCATGTCGCGCTCCTCCGCCTCCAGCACGCCGGTCTCCTCGCCTTCGACCAGCAGCGCCTTCAACTCCTCCTCCGTCACCGTGTTCGGCGACGCGCGGTGGACGCCGAACATCCGCAACACAAGGGCGGACGACGCGCTCAACGTCCAGATCGCGGGCCTTACGGCGGTGGCAATCCAGATCAGCGGCCTGGCGACGGCCGAAGCCAGCACCTCTGGATGACGTAAAGCCAACTGCTTGGGCACAAGCTCGCCCAGCACCAAGGTGAAGTAGGTGATCAGTAGCACCACCAGGGCCAGTGCCACGCTGCCGGCGAAAGGATGCAGGAGCGGAATGCCGTCGATCCACGGTTCCAGACGTCCGGCCAGCCTGGCACCGCCGAAAACGCCGGACAAAATACTGACTCCCGTGATGCCAACCTGCACCGTGGGCAGGAAGCGCTGCGGCTCTTCGGCCAGCAGCCGGGCCTGGGTTGCCCCCGGCACGTTCTTGCGCTCCAGCGCCATCAGCCGCGAACGGTTTGCCGAGACCAGCGCGAGTTCCCCCAGCGAGAACAGCCCGTTCAACACGATCAACACCACAACGACGAAGATCTCGAACGCCAAATCCATGATAAGTCCTGAACATTCTTTGCCGCAGCATACACAACCGCGCCATGCCACGCATGCACCGCCTACCCTCAGCACCGGAGAGCCCACCCTTGACCCCACGCATTCCAGCGATCGCCTATGTTCTGGGCCTGGCCGGCGCCGTTCCGTTCGTGTTCTGCGGCGCGGTGGCGTCGCAGGAGGGGCCGCCCGCGGTGTCGGGCATGCTGGCGCTGCTCGGGTACGGCGCCGTCATTCTCTCGTTCGTGGGCGCGGTGCATTGGGGCTTTGCCCTCGGTACGCAGACGCCCGACGCGAACCGGTCTGTCGCCGCCCCTCGCCCACCCGCGCTCGCATTTCGCCTGGCGGTCTCCACGGTGCCGGCGCTGATCGGCTGGGCGGCAATTCTGCTGGCCGTGCTGTCGATGCCCGAAATCGGACTGGTGCTGCTGATGGTCGGCTTCATCGCAACCATGGCGACCGAAGCACGTTGGAGCCAGGCAGATCTGGTCCCGCCGGGCTACATAGCGCTGCGCTGGCTTCTCAGCGCGGTGGTGGTCACCAGCCTCGGCGTGGTGCTGGCGCTCCGGTTGATCGGCGCCTCGATCGTGTTCTGAAGCGCGCGTCAATTTCAGTTGAGAATTCATCTTTTTTTAGGATATTGTCTCAGAAATTGATACGAAAGAGTCTTTCATGTCCGAATCTCATGGCAATCTCGAAGCGCGCCCATCGGCCGAGATCATTGTATTCCCCCAGCCTGTGCGTAATGTCGCACTGGCACGCGAGACGCCACCAGCAGCAGAGACACCTTCGGAGCATCTTCGCCGCGCGCTGGCGATGCTCGAATCCGCCCAGGCCGAGCAGCGCGCGGCGTTGGCGCAATGGCGGGGCGCCCTGGCGCAGCTCAGCAACAGCACCAACGGTCTGCACGCAAGTCTCGCGACCTACCAGGCGCGGCTGGACCAAATCCGCTCCCCCTGATCGGCCGCTTCCACGCCAGCCACTTCCGCCGGGGCCATCGGCATGCGATCGTCGCCTTTTAATCAAAAGGTCGCGAACGAGCGTGATGCGTCTGACCACTCCCCGCCTGGTGCTTCGGTCCTGGCGCGACAGCGACCTCGAACCGGTGGCCGCGATCACCGCCGACGCGGAGGTGATGCGCTTCTTTCACCTCACGCGAACCCGCGCACAGTCAGATGCCTGGGTGGCGCGCACCCAAACGCATATCGATCGCCACGGCTTCGGCGTTTGGGCGGTTGAAGCCCCCGGTGTAGCCCCGCTGATCGGCTTTGTCGGATTGGTGCATGTGCCGGACGATGTGCCCTGCGCGCCCTCCATCGAGGCGGCCTGGACGTTTGGCGCTCAGTGGTGGCGGCGCGGCTACTGCGCCGAGGCGGCTGAAGCCGCGATGCGGGATGGGTACGACCGGCTGGGATTTTCCGAGATTGTGGCCTTCACTGCCGCCTGCAACGAACCGTCGCAGGGCGTGATGCGCAAGCTGGGTATGACCCGGGACATTGACGGCGATTTCGACCATCCGCGCGTGCCCAAGGGCCACGCCCTGGCACGACATGTTCTCTATCGTCGCCGCAACGACATCCAGAAGGACAACACCGCATGAAAGCCTTCTGGGATGAGATCCAGCTCACCCACACCCCGCAGTTCTTTCTTCAGCGCGGTCATGTGCGCCGCAATTTCGAGACGCCGGCCCGCGCCGAGGCGCTGCTGGCCGCCTGTCGCGCGATGGGCATGGACATCGCCACGCCACCCTCCGCCGATCTGGCGGCCATCGCCGCGGTGCATTCGCAGGACTACATGGATTTCCTGCGCGACGGCCCGGCCGCCTGGGAGGCCATGGACGATCATGGGCCAGAGATGATCCCCAACCTGCACCCGTCGCCAGAAATGCTGGCGCAAGGCGCCCGGCCATCTTCCACCATCGTGGGCCAGGTCGGCTGGTTCGTGGCCGACACGTCGTGCCCGATCTCAAAGACCACCTGGGCCGCATCGCTCGCCGCCGCGTCCGGCGCCATCGCGGCCGCCGATGCAGCCAGTGCCGGCCAGCACGCCTATGCCCTGGCACGTCCGCCGGGCCATCACGCCTACGCCGCCCGCGCCGGCGGCCATTGCTACCTCAACAACGCCGCAATCGCCGCCCAGCGCATGCGCGACAACGGCGCGGCAAAGGTGGCGGTGCTGGACATCGACAGCCACCACGGAAACGGCACCCAGGGCATCTTTTGGGACCGTGCGGACGTGTTCTTCGCCTCCATCCATGGCGATCCGAACGGCTACTACCCTTGGTATATCGGCCACGTCGGCGAGCGCGGCGCCGGCGCCGGACACGGCTTCAACCTGAATATCCCGATGGAGAAGGGCAGCGACGATGCCGCCTGGCTGGCGGCGGTGGCGCATGCGCTGGCCACGATCAAAGGCTTCGGTGCCGACGCGTTGGTGATCAGCCTGGGCTTTGATGCCTCCGAACACGAGCCGTTGCGCTTCCTATCCGTCACCGAAGAGGGCTTTGCCCGGGCCGGCGCCGCCATCGCCGCAACCGGGCTGCCATGTGCGCTTGTGCAGGAAGGCGGTTACAACACCGAAGTCATAGGGCGGCTGCTGGAGCGTTTTCTCGCCGCGTTCTGATCCGGCTCACGCCCGCGTCACACCCGGTTGCGTACGGTGTGGCGGAATGCGGCATGACCACACGCCCGCCCGGATTGATCGATGCGCTGCTGGCGAGGCTGCGCGGCCCACAGGCAGAGCCGTGGACTTATCCGGTGGCAACACCGGCCGCAAAGACCCGTGGCTTCGCCGAAGGTGCGCCTTATCTCAGCCGCACCTTGTCCGAGATATGTGATGTCGACCAAGATTCGGCCGCGCCGCTGTCCACCCCGTTCGCCAGCACTGGCCCGCAAGGCCATCGCGCCCGAATGCGCGACCGCGTGCTCACCCATGGCGCCACCACCCTGGCGGACTATGAACTACTTGAAATGCTGCTGTTCTTTGCCTTCAAAAAGGGCGACACCAAGCCGCTTTCGAAGACGCTGATCAACCGCTTCGGCAGCTTCGCCAACGTGCTGGCCGCCCCGCCCCAGGCGCTGCTGGACACGCCCAGCCTCGGCCCGCATTCCGTCACCGCGCTGAAACTTGTTCAGGAGGCTGCGAACCGCCTGGCGCGCGCCGAGGTGATGGACAAGCCGGTACTGAACAACTGGGACCGGCTGATGGACTACCTCACCGCCATGATCGCGCGTGAGAAGATCGAGCAGTTCCGCATCCTGTTCCTGGACCCGAAGAACCGCCTGATCGCCGACGAGGCCCAGGCGCGCGGCACCGTCAATCACACCCCGGTCTATCCGCGCGAAGTCGTGAAACGCGCGCTGGAGCTGCACGCTACCGCCATCATCCTGGTCCACAACCACCCCAGCGGTGACCCAACGCCATCACGCACCGATATCGAGATGACCGACGAGATCCGCGAGGCCTGCGGCGTCCTCGGCGTGGTGCTGCACGACCATGTCATCATCGGGAACGGGGCCTGGTTTAGTTTTCGTAAAGAGGGGCACCTTTAGCCCGATGCCACGCGCCGGCTCACCGCTGCTACGATACGGACCACCATCACGAGTGCCTTACCCAGATCATTGGCCGGATCGGTTAATCCGGCGATTGCCTTGGGGTCGAAATATGCGGTCACCTTCGGGTCGCGGCCGAGTGCCTTAACAGCGAGACGCCGGTGTCATGGGCCGCCCGGAAGGTGGCGCAGCCAATGTCGTGCGCCTCCCGCCGTCCGGTCTGCGGTGCCAGCGCCATCATCACGGCCTCGGCCACGATCAGCCCGCCAAGGGCGAACTTCGCCTGATGCAGCGCGCTGGCGGTAAGCAGAAAACTCTTGGGGATCGCCAGCCGTTCGGCGTGCCACGGACCAGTGGCTCGTTTGAAATCCTGAATCATCGCGTCCATCATCAGTCCGGCCTGATGGCGCACGCCCTTGGCGCAGGCGAGCATGATCTCCCGAAGACGGTGCGGGAATCGCGAGAAGGGCGCTCCTATTGATCCTCTCTTCATGAATTGACTGCAGGATCACACATCCGTCACGCCGGCGCATTGGGGGGTCTGCGCAGATGATTCATGAGCATTGCCCGCGTGAACACCTTCTCGTTCTCTGGCATCGAGGCCATGCCGGTGGAGGTGCAGGTGCAGATTGCATCGGGCATTCCGGCGTTTCTCGTGGTCGGCCTGCCCGACAAGGCGGTGGGCGAGGCGCGCGAGCGAGTGCGCGCGGCGTTGACGGCGATGGGGTTGTCGCTGCCGCCCAGGCGCGTGCTGATCAACCTGGCACCAGCCGATCTTTTGAAGGAAGGGTCGCATTTCGATCTGCCGATCGCGCTGGCCGTGCTGGCGGCGATGGGCGTGATTCCGCTGGAGGATGCCGCCGGATACGCGGCGTTGGGCGAATTGTCGCTGGACGGCAGGCTAAATCCGGTGGCCGGCGTGCTGCCTGCGGCGATCGGCGCGTCGGCGCGCGACCTTGGCCTGATCTGCCCGGCGTCGCAGGGTGGCGAGGCCGCCTGGTAGTCTTCGGTAATGAAGTTGGAGACTAGGTTTCCAGCATTTCCGGCCTCCCGCCGCCCTCCCCTTTTCGGTTTTCGGGAATGAAGTTGGGAACTGACTTTCTCATCGTCAACGAGCCAGCGCCGTGTGCTCGGGAATGAAGTTGGAGACTAGGTAGCCCTGCTACGGTCACAGCTTCCATGTGGGAAGTCCTCTTCAGCAGCCGGGGGACGTAGCTCAACCCACCGACGGGTTCTTCTCCCACGAGAACGCCCTTTCGCCGCGTGTCGGCCTGGACCACCTCGACTGCGATCCAGCCCTCGGTGATCCAAACTAGCACCAGAGCAGCCATGAACAGCATGAAACCGACTATTCCCGGTTTACCAATCCTGGCGAGCGATAGACGATTATCCGTGGAACGGCTCGTCAGTCCGGCAAACCCGGCGAGGGTCTCGGTTCATGGTTAACTTGCTAGCCAGCGGCTTATCGGGGTGCGAACATGGTCTTTACCCGCTGGCGGAGGGCGACACGATGCATCTCAAGGGGTTTGAGGCGAACGAGGACGCATCTCCCCTGCCCGGCGGTGGGAGGCGATCGTTGAGGCTGGCCATGGAGATCAGGGACGACGGTCCCAGGCGATGGGCATGGTCGTTGTCCGTCCTCGCCGTGTATGTCTGTTTCGCTTTCGTGTGGGCTGGCATGGTAAGGTCGACGATGGACACGTGGGTGGGAACACATCCATGGGTGGCCTACTCGGTCGGGCCTTTCGCGATGCTGGTTGGGGTTCTCGGGGTGGGCGTATTGGCTGTATCCTTTCTCCGCGTCGGCCCCCCGCCGTTCTCACGGTAACCAAAGGTTCCTCCTGATCCAGGCGTCGATGGGCACTCCCATGAGCTTCTCCAAGAGGAAGTAGCTAGTCTTCAGTAATGAAGTTGGAGACTGGCTGGCTCGAATGAGGTCACGTCATCCTGTTCGAGAAGGCACCTCAGACACCCGGCCGCAATATCGCGTTCCGCCTGATACGGCGATCCATAGCCCAGTTACATGGCTTGGGAATCTCGATTGAGCCTCTCGCCTGTCCACTGTCCAGGGACCGTGCTAATTGCCCGTAAACCCCTGGGATGGATTCGAGTTTATGGCAGCGAAAGACTACGTCTTCCCTTTTGAAGATTTCGTTGAGGGAATTTTTTGTGATTTCGTTGAGGCGAATGACGACGACGAGCCTGTTTTCCTTATGGCCGTCGCCTGTAAGCTGTCCAGCGACGCACGCTGTTATTTCGTAATGCCTGCCGACGAGGCGTTCCGTTTACGCAACTTGATCGAAGGTCGCTCGACCACGCTGGACTACCATCCTGCCGGTCAACTCGATCCTCGAGACGTTGCCGTCCGAGATGCGATGTCCCGGGCGGCCGAGACGGAGATGCGGCAAGTCGGTATTCCGTCCGACCTGGATCCGCATCTGCTGGAGGACGCCGAGATTGATCTAGTCGACGGCAAGGGCCTTCAAATGGATTTAGTGTATCTCTCCGGCACCCGCCGCTCGGTCTGGACGGACGCCAAGGGTGCCATGGAGTTCCGCAGTGCTGTCGACGGTTGCGAGGAGAGAGGCATGCAGGACCGTCGCCTCCTGTAGGGGCCTGTGACCCATCCGGTAAGGGCGCCGTCTCATGGCGGCGAGAACCTCGGGCTTGATGTGGGCATACTTGATGGTGTGATAGTCCATTGTCTCGACCTCCGGCCTGGGCGCTCATTGTAGCGCACTGTGGCGCCGGATTGCATGTCTTCCGTCGGACCCACGCGGTAGACAGGACTCCGACCGATGCCAGAGTGGATCTAGGTAATGAAGTTGGAGACTAGGTAGCCCCCTGGGGCTGTATCCTTGGGCGCATGCAGATCCCGCCGACCGTCGAGTTCCTGGAATCCCACCCTGTGGATGCCCGATCATGGTGGGTAGCCCGGCGCCGGGCCGGGAGGTTCCGGATGAAACACGAATATAGCTTGCCCTTCCTGCGTGCCATTGCCCGGCATCGGCTGGGCGCGGCCTTCCTGACCGTCATCAGGGTAGGCGTCACCCTGGTGGCCTCTATCCTCGTGGCGGCGGTTTCCACCAGCTTCACCAGTTCCGGGTTCCCGGTAGTGGGGCTGGTCATCCTCCTGGTGCGGCGCGACAATCAGGATGAGAGCCGTATTGCCTCATTCAGAATTGCTCCCGAACCGCGGCTCGGTTGCCTCACCAGAATGCTCCCGTAGCACCAT
>JAYTHH010000329.1:0-3626 GCA_043732745.1 Rhodospirillales bacterium | reverse complement strand
TGCTGATCGCGCTGGCGGCCAAGAACGGCATTCTGATCGTTGAATTTGCCAAGGAACAGCGCGAGGCCGGGCTCGGCATCCGCGAGGCCGCGGTGGTCGGCGCCAAAACCCGGTTCCGCGCCGTGATGATGACCTCGATCGCGTTCATTCTCGGCCTGCTGCCGCTGGTCACCGCCCAGGGCGCGGCCATGCTGTCGCGTCGTTCGGTCGGCACCCCGGTGTTCGCCGGCATGATCGCTGCTTCCACCATCGGCATTTTTCTTATTCCGATGCTCTATGTGGTGTTACAATCGGGCAGCGAATGGGCCATGCGCAAGATGGGCTTCAGCGGGAAAACACCGTCCAGACACTGATCCCAGGCCGCTATCGAACGCACGCACCCTTGGCGGATGCGTGTTTCGGCGTAACTAACCAAAAGAAGATCTTCCGGAGAAATGTCCATGACCAAGTTCGGCCTCGCCCAGCCCGTCCGCCGTGTGGAGGATCCCCGCCTGCTGAAAGGCAGTGGCAGCTACACCGACGACATGACCCTGCCCGGCGAACTGCATGGCATCGTGCTGCGCAGCCCGCACGCCGCAGCCCGCATCACGTCGATGAATGTGGACGCCGCGCGCGCCCTGCCCGGCGTGGCCGCGGTCTATACCAGTGCCGACCTCGACGCCGACAACATCGGCGAACTGCCCTGTCAGGCCCTGATCAAGAACAAGGACGGCAGCGACATCCACAACCCCGGCCATCCCGTCCTTGCCCGCGGCTTCGTGCGCCACACCGGCGACCCCGTGGCCTTCATCGTGGCCGACACCGTCGAAGCCGCGCGCGATGCCGCCGAGGCCGTGGAGATCGACTACGAAATCCTGCCGTCCATCACCGATCTCGGCGCCGCACTCGATGCCGGCGTGGCTCAGGTCTGGGACCAGGTTCCAGGTAACAAGGTGTTCGACTGGGATATCGGCCAAAAAGACGACACCGACGCCTTGTTCCAGCAGGCCGCCCATGT
Organism: Rhodospirillales bacterium; assembly: GCA_043732745.1. GTDB lineage: Bacteria > Pseudomonadota > Alphaproteobacteria > Acetobacterales > Acetobacteraceae > CAIQQQ01. The sequence goes on along the minus strand of JAYTHH010000329.1, from coordinate 2,629 downwards.
CACCCGCCTTACGGTGGTGAACAACCGGATTGTCGTCTCCTCCATGGAAGCCCGCGCCGCGCTTGCGATGTTCGAGGCCGACCGCTTCACGCTGCGCACCAACACGCAAGGCGGCTGGCTGCTGAAGCGAATCCTGGGCGAAATGGTGTTCAAAACCGGCCAGGAGAGCTTCCGCGTCATCACCCCCGATGTCGGCGGCGGCTTCGGCATGAAATTGTTCGTCTACGCCGAGCACGTCCTTACCTGTTACGCCGCGCGCAAGCTCGGCCGCCCGGTAAAATGGGCATCCGAGCGCTCCGAGGCGTTCCTGTCGGACACGCATGGCCGCGACAACATCACGCTGGGTGAAATCGCGCTCGATGCCGATGGCAAGTTCCTGGCCCTGCGCACCCGCAACGTGGCCAACATGGGCGCCTACCTCTCCACCTTCGCGCCGTTCATCCCAACCGGCGCCGGCACCGGCGTGCTGGCCAGCGTCTACGGCTTCAAGGCCGTCTACGCCAACGTCATCGGCGTGTTCACCAACACCGTGCCGGTGGACGCCTATCGCGGCGCCGGCCGGCCGGAAAGCAACTACCTCGTCGAACGCCTGATCGACGCCGCCGCGCACGAGATGAAGATCGACCGTGTCGACCTGCGCCGCCGCAACATGGTCCTGCCCGAGGAGATGCCTTACAAGACCCCGGTCGGGAAGCTGTACGACTCCGGCGACTTCCGTATCGTGCTCGACGCCGCCCTTGAGAAGTCCGACTGGGCCGGCTTCGAGAAGCGCCGCGCCGAAAGCGCCGCCCGCGGCAAGCAGCGCGGCATTGGCCTCGCCTACTACCTCGAAGCCACCGGCGGCGCGCCCACCGAACGCGCCGAGATTCGCTTCGCCGAAGACGGCTTCGTGGACGTGTATGTCGGCACCCAGTCCACCGGACAGGGCCACGAGACCGCCTACGTGCAGCTCACCGTCGATCAACTCGGCGTCGATGGCGAAAAGGTGCGCATCATCCAGGGCGACACCGACACCATCCCCACCGGCGGCGGCACCGGCGGTGCACGCAGCCTGTATTCCGAAGGCCAGGCCATTCTGCTCACCGCATGCTCCGTCATCGAAAAGGGCAAACAGGCGGCATCCGAGGTGCTTGAAGCCGCCCCCGCGGACATCGTGTTCGAAGAAGGCAAATTCTCGATCATCGGCACCGACCGCAACATCGACATCGTGGCCCTCGCCACCCACCAGCGCGCCCGCGCCAACAAGGGCGAGGACGTGGTGACTCTCGATGCCGCCGAGGTCGCAGAAATCAAAAGCCACACCTTCCCCAACGGCTGCCACATCGCCGAGGTGGAGATCGATCCCGAAACCGGCATGCTGGACGTCAAGCGCTACGTTGTGATGGACGACGTGGGCAAGGCTGTGAACCCGATGATCGTGCGCGGCCAGGTGCATGGCGGCGTGGCGCAGGGCCTCGGCCAGGCGGTGCATGAAAGCACCCGCTACGACAGCGAAAGCGGCCAGCTGCTGTCCGGCTCGTTCATGGACTACGCCCTACCACGTGCGTCGGATCTGCCCGACATCGAGGTGGATTTCGTCGAAGTGCCCTGCCTGTCCAACCCGCTGGGCGTGAAAGGCGCGGGCGAGGCCGGTGCCGTGGGCTCGCCGCCCGCGGTCATGAACGCCATCGTCGACGCGCTGACGCCGGTGGGCGTCACGCATGTGGACATGCCCGCCACGCCGGAAGTGCTGTGGAAGGCCATCGCCACCGCCCGCGCGGCCTGAGTCTCCCGACGTTGGGGCCATTCGCTGCGAAGCGGATGGCCCCGGTTCCGGCTGGGCCGTGGTGCGGATCCAATTGGACCCGCCTGAAACGCCCGCTACATTGCCCCACAACCAGGGCAATCTGAGAGGCGTGATGCTCCTCATCGAAAACACCATCGCAACCTCGCTGGACGGCCTCGCCAACGCGCTGCACGTGAATGGCCTCGAACTCGCCGCCTCGTATCCCCACGCCGTGGGCCGCCTGGGTCCGCCCCCTCTCTTCGCCTTAAATTGGTATTTAAGGTGTCTATTGAGGTGTGGCGATGGACTGCATTGTCGAGATTCTAACCGGCCGTGAGCGCCGTCGGCGCTGGAGCACGGACGATAAGCTGCGTCTGGTTTCGCAGACCCATGAACCTGGCACAACGATTGGTGCCGTCGCGGCGCGGCATGGTGTCTGCGAGAGTCTGCCTTACACATGGCGGCGACAGGCGCGCGAGGGCGAGCTGACAACGCCTGAGATACCCGCGTGCTTGCCTGTGAGGTTGCGACCGCTTCGGCCAAAAATCCGAGCGCGCCACCCGGCTGTTGAATCAGCTGGAAATGCAATTAGAGGAACTTGAGGCCGCCGCCACCGAGGATGAGATCGCCGCCGAGACCGCCATCGCGAAGGCCACCGACGTCGCAGCCTTCACCCGCAAACGCCCGGCCCGCAAACCCTTCCCCGAACATCTCCCCCGCGTGAACGGGTGGTCGCGCCGAGCCCTGCCACCTGCGCCTGCTGCGGCGGTATCCGCCTGTCCAAGTTGGGCGAGGATATCACGGAGACCCTGGAGGTCATTTTGCGGCAGTGGAAAGTCAACCAGCACGTCCGCGAGAAGTTCT
>JAYTHH010000328.1:0-3627 GCA_043732745.1 Rhodospirillales bacterium | reverse complement strand
TCGATCTGGATGTAATCGTCATACGGCCAAGCGCCGATGTCGCGGCCCAGTCCCGAGGCGATGCCCGCCGTAACGGTGCCACCCGACGCCGAACGGTTTGCCCATCGCCACACCCACTCACCCGGGCGCACAGCGGCGCTGTCGCCGAGTTCGATGAACGGCACCTTCTCCGGCGACAAGATCGTCAACACCGCGATGTCGGTGCGTGGATCGCTGCCGACCAGGAAAGCCGGCAAATCAGTGCCGTCAGCCAGCTTCACGCTGATCGACGTGGCCTGGCTTATCACATGGCTATTGGTGACCACGGTGCCATCGGAGGCCACGATGAAGCCGAACCCCGAGCCTCCACCACGCCCCCTGGCATGGCCCCCTGGCATGCTGCGCCGTCGGCCTGCAGCTTGGATATGACGAACACCGTGGCCGGCTTCACCTTCACCACCCGATCGGCGATCTCCGGCAGGCAATACTGGGCGTCGCACCGTTTCGAATGCACCCCGCCCGTGATGCGAGAGGCGAATTCCCGTTACGAGCCCGTTTGGTACGGTAGGCGTTGCAACAGCGCGTAAGATGCGACACGAAGACGCATCGCCACCGACACTCACTTCAGCGCCGCACCGCACGCCGGGATGACACCGAAATGAAAGGGGAGTTATAACGCTGGGGTGAAAGAGGAAGTCGGCGCGGGAAACCCGCCTGAAACGGGAAACAGAGGCGTCGCAATGGCCCGCAGTTTGAGCAGACAGCTTGTATGGTTCACCCATCGCAGCCTGCGGGGGCGCATCGGCCTTGGCCTCGCGCTGCTGGTATTCGTGGTCGCGGGGCTGCTCGGCGGACTGGTGGGAACCGTGTCCGAAGTGCAGGCGCGCGGACGCATCGGCCAATCCCTGGCGATCGACGCGCAACGCCTGGCGGACAGGCTGACCACCGAGCTCGTCGCCCGCACGCGGGAGCTGACGTTGCTTGCCAGCATCGACTCGGTGCGCGACCTGCCGGCCTTCGCCGCGCATTCAGCGCTGCCCGGCGGCGCGCCCCCCTTTGTGCCGGCGCTCGAGCGCACGCAGAACCTGCTCGATGGCCTCAGGCGTGGCATGCCCGGCTATACCTGGATCGCAATCGCCAACCCCGCTGGCCGCGTGTTGGCCGCCACCGACCCGGCCAGCAACGGCAGTGACATCTCCACCCGAAGCCCCACAAGGGACGGCATCCGTGGCGCCGGAGTAGGCACGTTGCGCGGCCAGGTGGAAGACCAGCGGGCGATGGATCTGGTCCAGCCGATTCGCGACCCCGACGGCACCGTGGTTGGCCTGATCGCAGCACAACTCGCATGGAACTGGGTGCGCACAATCGAACGCGCGGTGATCACCGCGGACAGTGACGGTGCCATCCGCCGTCAGACGTTTCTCATCAATAGCCAGGACGCCGTGGTGTTCGGCCCGCCCGGCACCGTGGGACTCACCGTGGCGGTGCCCGCAGCCGCCCGCGCCCGCGCCGGCTTCTACGGCTGGACTGTCGAGCACTGGCCCACCGCCTTCGACGACCCCTCGGACGATTTCCTTACTGGAGCCGCCTTCGCGGCCGGGGACGGCTCGCCCTTCGGGCTGGGGTCGCAGCCAATGCGCTGGAGCGTGCTCGTGCGCGAGGCCCAGCAGGTGGCATTCGCGCCGGCCACCGCCTTGCGCAACACCATCTGGCTCGCCGGCTTCGGTGTGGCGCTGGTGTTCGCGGTGGCGGGCTGGATGCTGGGCGGCATGGTGACGGCTCCGTTGGCCCGCATCGCGATCGCAGCCGAGCGGCTGCGCCAGGGCGACGATGTGGAGATTCCACGCATCCGCGGCCCCGCCGAACTCGAAAGCCTCTCAGCCTCGCTGCGCGCGCTGGTTGCCACCCTCACCCGGAAGCAATTGGCGCTGGATGACATGGAGGAGTTGGCGCTGCGCGATCCGCTGACCGGCTTGCTCAACCGCCACGGCCTGCGCCTGAAGCTGGAGGAGGCGGTGGCCCAGGCCCAGACACAGCAGACCAGCCTGATGCTGTTCGTGGCCGATTTGGACGGCTTCAAGGCGATCAACGACAGCCTCGGCCACGCCGCCGGCGACAAGCTGCTCTGCCACGCAGCCTCCAGGCTGACCCAGGCGCTGCGCGCAGGTGACCTGGTGGCCCGCATCGGCGGCGACGAGTTCGTGCTCGCACTCCAGGCCCCCGGCGGTGTGGAGGACCGTACCGCCATGGCGGTGGCCACCCGCGCCCAGCAGGCGATTCAGGCCCCATTCAGCGTCGGTGGCCGCTCGGTGCAGGTCGGATGCAGCCTGGGCGGCGCCTGTTGGCCGGAACACGCCGGCAGCGGCGCCGAGACGGTCTCGATCTCCACCGAGATCGACGCGGTGATCGCTCACGCCGACTCCGAACTTTATGCTGTCAAGCGCAGCGGCAAGGGCCGTGTCCGCTTTTACGGCGCCCTGACCCGCCTGGCCTGACAGGTTCCGCGCCCCGCCGACAGAACAGACGTTGACATCGCGGCCTGTCATCGGGGAAAGGATGCCCTGGGTATGCCGGGTTAGCACAGTGGTAGTGCAGCGGTTTTGTAAACCGAAGGTCGCGGGTTCAAATCCTGCACCCGGCACCAGCACACACCTAAGTGCTTGTGACGATTGAGAACCCCGTAGATCAATGACTTAGCGGCCCCTCGGTGATACAAAGAGTGGCCCCAATGGTTCTCCCAATGACCCGCCCTACCAAGCATCCAAAGACCGGCGTCTATCGGCTCCGTAAGGGTGTCCCCGCGAAGCTCCGAGCAGCCGTTGGCAAACGGGAATTGGTTGTCAGCCTGCGGACCAAGGACGCGAAGCTCGCCAAGGCCAACGCCGTCGCAGAGCTTGAACGCTTCGAGTCGATCCTCGCAGCGGCCCGGGGGGACACGCGGCCCCAGCCAACCATGCGGCAAATCGACGCGGCGATCGGCACTTGGTACCATGCCGAGTCGGCTAAGCTCGCAGATGACCCCGGAACCCAGAGCGAATGGGACGAGGCCGCTGGTCACTACTCCGACATGTTTGCCAGTGAGCCGGGGGAGCCCCCCGAGTTTCATCATACCCGGACATTCCTAGACGCAACCGCCGCGATGCTCCGGGCACAGGGGATCGTCGTGGATCAGGCAACACTTGCCGTTGCTGCGGAACGTTGGGCGCGGGCAAACCACGCATTCGCCAAGGCTACAATGGCCAAGGCGGGAGGTGACTGGACGACTGACCCCACTCTAGCCAAGTTCCCAACGGGTGCCCACAGCACGCCCCCAGCGGCCCCTACGGCGGTCCCTGTGTCCCTCCGTGGCCTGCTGAAGGGTTGGGAGAGCGTTACGTCGTCTAAGCCCCGCACAGTGGTAGAAGCTCGCTACTCGATTGAGAACTGGATCACATTCATCGGCCATGATGACGCTGCAAGGATCACCCCTGACGAGCTAATCCGCTACCGAACTGCAAATGTCGCTGCGGGCAGGGTGGCAAACACGTGGAATAATCGGCTCTCGCAAATCGCCCAGATTCTAGCACACGGGGTGTCAGAGCGAACCCTCAAGGCCAACGCAGCGGACGGGCTCCGCCTCCGGAAAAGCACGCCAGTTCGCCCCCCGCC
>JAYTHH010000327.1:0-11622 GCA_043732745.1 Rhodospirillales bacterium | reverse complement strand
TCGGGCAGAGCACGGCGAACCAGATGCCCCAGCGATGGAAGCTTTCGAAGGTGGCGTTGAAGCCCATCGTCCAGCGCCAGATCAGGCCGGCGCGTTCGGCGGCCGTGCCGCGGTCGACGGATTGTTCCACCTCACGCTCGCCGCCGAAGCGGCTGACGGCGAGGATGGTGGCGCCGTGCATGGCAAAGATGAGCGCCGAGCCGTAGAGGAAGACGATCGAAAGCATGTGGAACGGGTTGTAGAACAGGTTGCCGTATCGGATGGAGAATGAGGCGGTCCAGTCAAGATGTGGGAAAATTCCGAACGGCACGGCCTCGGACCAAGCACCCATCAGCACCGGACGGAACAGGCCAAGACAGAGATACAGCCAGATCGGGGCGGCGAAGGCCCACGCGGTGTGGGTGCCGAGCCCGAGCTGCACCGCGCGGCGGTAGATGCGGGCCCACCACAGCAGGATGGAGGCGGTAAGGAAGAAGCCGGCCATGATCCACCAGCCTCCCTGGTTGAGCGGTGGAAAATGCAGGCCGTAGCCAGGGGCCGGCGGCTCGAGCGCCAACCAAGGGAGTTGGCGGATGAACTGAACCGGATTCCAGTTCACCGAGGCCAGCATGTTCAGGCCCATGATCTCGATGGCGATGAGGCCACATACCAGCGAAGCAAGGCCGAGCGTGCCCAGATAGAGCGGGCCGACCTGGGCGTCGCCCAACTTGCCCATCCAGTATTCGAACCAGGGCGCGTTGCGCGTGCGGTCGTCGTCGCCCCGGAGAAGCGGCGTGCCGGGCTCATAATGGCCACGCACCTGCACCCGGGTGAAGATATTGAGATACTCAGACATATCCGTTCCCTATTCTTTGGAGTGCAGGGTTATTTCCAGATCGGCAGGTTGAGCCACCAGCCCCACCATTCCGGCCATCCGCGGGTCCAGAACGGGCCGGAAATGATGATGCAGACCGCACTCCAGAACGCGGCGGACAACGCCAGGAACAGGCCGAGGCGGTGGATGCCGAGCGTGCCGATGGAATATCCGATGATGTCGCGAAAGTAGGTGTTCTCCTGCTCGGGCGCCTTGACGACCAAGCCTTTGCCAGGATTGAGCGCCGAGAGGACGAGGGCGGAATGAAGGGCAAGTGCCAGGCAGTTGGTGAAGAAGAACGTCACCGCCAGCATGTGCGCCGGATTGTAATGGAAATGCAGATATTGATAGCCGGTGTTCGAGACCCAATCAAGATGCGACAGAATTCCGTAGGGAAAGCCATGCCCCCAGGCGCCCATCAGGACCGGGCGGATCACCACCAGGGACACATAGGCAAAGATCGCCACGCCGAAGGCGAACGGCACGTGCAGGCCGACACCGAGCTTTCGGCAGATCTCTGCCTGGCGCAACGCCCAGGAGCAGAATGCGCCGATGGCACAAATGGTGACCAGTTGCCAGATGCCGCCTTCCTTCAAGGGGGCAAAACCGAGGCCGTATTTCAGGTCTGGCGGAGCAATGCTGATGCGCCAGATGTTCCATGTATCGCCGAGTGAGGCGCCGTAAAGGATCAGCGCCGTGCCAACCACGGCAAAGAACAAGGTAGTGACGCCAAAGAAACCTACGAAGAATGGACCGACCCAGAAATCGAACAGATCGCCGCCGAGGAGCGTTCCGCCGCGAACGCGATATTTCTTTTCAAAACTGAGCATAGCCATAGTGAAACCCTCCGTTCGCGAGGCAGATACGCGCATAAATCAACGCAAGGCGTCGGCTTGTGGTTCGGGAGCCTCGATCGAGGCCGGCGCAAGCCAGACACTCGATCGAAACCCGGACGGCGAATGACTTCGTTTACGGCTTGGCGGCCGGCAGCGGAGCATTCTGCGATGCCGTGATCCGCCCTGCAGCAGGGCCTTCGAGCCAGTTGAAGCGATCGGTGCTCAACAGGATGAAGTGGATCAGGATCGCCAGCGAGAAGAGGAACACCGACAGTGCGACGAGCACACGGCGGGGGTCGAACAGTGTCCAGATGCGCCACATGCGACGATCCTCCTTAAACGAGCGAGGTGAGTGCGTTGATGGTGCTGTCGAGCAGGGCATAGCCCTTGGGGCCCGGCAGCCACGGACGCCACGACCACACCAGGACGTGGGCGACGATCGCCACGACGGTGAAGCCGACGAAGCCCGAGATGAAGAGGCCGTGGAACTCCTTGGCCTCCATTTCCGTCAACCCGGAGGTCGACATATCCACTGAATTAACCATGTTTCGGATCTCCGAGATTTGGCCTTTCGGCCACCACCGCGCACATCCCGCGCGGCGAGGAGCATGACGGTGCGAAGCGGCACCGCCAAGTATCACCCAACCGGCGGGACCGATTGCGCGATGAAGTTGCCATCAGGGGGCTGAGCCCGCACCCAGGCGATACGAAGGTTCGGTATTCACTCATGCAAATTGCCGTTTTGTCGCGGTCAGCACGGTTGTCAGGCGTGGCAGCGTGACACGCTCTTCCAGCGCCTCACGCGCGTCGGCCTCGGCGCGTTCGCGCAGGCGTTTGGCGGCGGAGATACGAACCAGATAGGGCTCGGCCTCGACGGCGCGGTCGAGTTGGGCCAGCGCGTCGTCGTCCCATGGCATCACCGCCGATGGCACGTGGCGGGTGGGGGTGGCGTCCACCTTGTCCATCTCGGTGGCGAGCGGGATGATGTTGAACAGCATGTCAAACAGGGCGTTGCAGTATTCCTGGATGAGGTAAGTCGCACCCGCGTAGCCCATGAAGGGCGTTCCCGTGGCGCGGCGAATGATGGCGCCGGGGAAGCTGGCGGGAATGTAGATGGAACGGTTGCCGCCTTCGGCGTTGTACATCCGTTCGTTGAACGATCCGAACAGCACCAAAGGCGGCGTGGCGCGCAGGCTGGCGCGGACGGCGGCGTTGTCTGGCTTTTTGCCGGCGGTGCGGGACGCCGAGAAGGTGCAGGGGATGCCCATGTCGTCTTCGAGGTAGCGACGCACGCCCACGGCGTAGGTCTCGGTCGCCACGATGGCAAAGCTGGCGGTGGCGTAGAAATCCTGGGTGACGGAGCGCCAGAGGTCCCAGAGCGGCTTGATGGTGGAGTGTTTTTCAGCCTCGATGAACGGCTCCGGATCGACGCCTGCGATTTCGCCGAGGGCGCGGAGGAATCTTGTGGTCGAGTGCAGGCCGATGGGCGCCATCAGGTAGGGGCGGTCGAGTTCCTCGCAGAGCTTGCGGCCGAATTCCTGATACATGCAGACGTTGATTGCGGCGTCCTGCAGCTTGGGCACATCCATGATGTGCGAGCCAAGCGGGAAGACCAGGCTGATCTCGCAGCCGATACCTTCGACGAGCCTGCGGATCTCGGCGAGGTCGGACGGCATGTTGAAGGTGCCGTAGATTGGGCCAATAATGTTGACGAGTGGTTTTGACCCGTCGGGGCGCTTGGGGGCGCGGCGGGATTTCGATTGTTTCTGGCCGAATTCTGTCCAGAGCCAATAAATGGCGCGATCGGCCGCCTGCCACTGGTCTTCGTCGATGGTGCGCGGGATGAAGCGCAGCAGGTTGGAGCCTTCGGGTGTGACGCCGCCACCAATCATCTCGGCGATGGAGCCGGTAACGACCACGGCCGGCATGTCCGGATCCTGTGTGCCGTTGGCGCGCTTCATCGATTCTTCAGTGCCGGTGGAGGAGAGCTGCTCCTCGGCAAGGCCTGTGACCACGACCGGCAACTCGTGCGGTGGCAGGGCGTCGGTGTAGTGCAGCACCGCGGTGACCGGCAGGTTCTCGCAGCCGACGGGGCCGTCGATCACCACGCGCAAGCCGCGGATGGCGGTGAAAGTATAGACGGCGCCCCAGTAGCCACCAGCACGATCATGGTCGAGGACGAGCATGTGCTAGCTCCCCATCGACTGGTTGGCCGAGGCCTTGGCAGCGCGGAGCTTCTGGTTGCGCAGGCGATAGTCTGGATGGTCCTGGGGCTTGCCTTGCCAACCATAGCCGGTGTTGTCCCCTGCCCCCACGTTGTCGAAGAACGAGACCATGTCGGCGAAGCGATTCGCACCCTTGGTCTGGGTGTTGACGATGCCGGCCATGGAGGCGATGCCGGGGATGCCGAACAATGGGCGGGCGGAAACCATATTGGTGAAGTAGATGGAGGGAATGCCCATCTCCTTGCCCTTTTGCACCAGGGGCGTCGTGCCAATGGCGAGGTCGGGGCGGACATCTTTCATCGCCGCCATGTCCTGCTCCAGCGAGGCGCGGTACTGGATATAGACACCTTTGGCTTCCAGCCATTCGCGGTCCGGGTCGGACCATGCTGTGCGGGGGCAGGCAGTGCCGACGTAGGGAACAGTGGCGCCGCATTCGATCAGCAGCCGGGCGACGAGGAGTTCCGAGCCTTCGTAGCCGGACACTGTGATGCGACTGTTGATGCGGCTGGCGGCAAGCACGCCGGCGAGTGGGCCCAAGGCGCGGGCCTTGGCGGCATCGATCTGGGCGGCAGAGACGTTGGCGGCGCGGCCGATCTGTTCAAGCCACGCTGCGGTGCCCTCGAGCCCGACGGGGCCGGAGCCCACGACCGGGCGGCCGGCGGCGGCGAATTCGCGGATCGAGGCGGTGTAGAACGGGTGGATGGCCGCTGCCACCTCGCAGTCGAGTGCTGCGTAAAGGTCACGCCATTCACGGGCGGGCGTTTGCGGGGCAACGCCCAGGCCCATTGGGGCCAGCATGGCGGCGATGCCTGGTGGATCGGCGGGGAACAGTTCACCGATGAGGGCCACGGTGGGAAGGTTGGATTGGTTGCGGGGGCGTTGGACGGGGCCTTGCTCGGCCTCGTGGCATGCGTAGCGCAGCATGGCGCCGGCCATCACGTCCTTGGCTTCGGCATGGGTGGGGACGCCAAAACCAGGGACGTCGATACCGATGATGCGGACGCCGTCGATGGCTTTGGGCAACAGGTCGAGCGGGACGCCGGATGCGGTGGGGACGCAGAGGTTGATGACAACCACGCAGTCGTAGTCTTCGGGTTTGGCGGTCTCGAATACGGCGCTGCGGATGTCTTCGTAGAGCTGGCCGCGCACCAGGCTTTCGGAGTTGAAGGGCACGTAGCCGACGGTGCGCTTGGCACCGTAGAAATGCGACGTGAAGGTGAGGCCATAGACGCAGCAGGCTGAGCCCGAGAGGATCATGGCAGTACGGCGCATGCGCAGGCCGACACGGAGCGATCCGAAGGCCGGGCACATCGATTGCGGCTGGTCGTGCGGGCCGCGCGGATAATCTTTCTCGAACCCGTCCATCAGCGCAGACTTGCCTGCGGCCCGGGCAGCCGCCTGCATGGTTTCTCGGCCGCCGTGGCAGCCAGCTTCGGTAACCACGGGGGTTGCGAGATCGCCGTCCATGCTCAAACGCTCTCGTAGATGACTTCGAGGGACGGCTTCACAACCGATGCCCCCGGGCCGCACATGTCTTCGAGCGTGGCGGGTTCGAGCACCACCGAGCGGCCAACCGCGTCGCCCTTGAACAGTCCCAGCAGGTTGTCGTGGCTGAGTGGGGTTGGGCGGACCGGCGGGGCGGTGGCGACCTGTTCGGCGAGCATTTCGAACATCGGCGCCCATTCGCTGCCAGGGCGGCCGATGATCTCGTAGTTTGCGGATTTGCGGCGGATGTCCTCGTTGGCCGGGATGGCCGACAGGACGGGGATGCCGACCGCTTCGGCGAAGGCTGCGGCTTCGCCGGTGCCGTCGTCCTTGTTGATGACCATGCCGGCGACGCCGACATTGCCGCCGAGCCTGCGGAAATAGTCCACCGCCGAGCAGACGTTGTTGGCGACGTAGAGGGATTGCAGGTCGTTTGAGCCGACCACGATCACCTTCTGGCACATGTCGCGGGCGATCGGCAGGCCGAAGCCGCCGCAGACCACGTCGCCGAGGAAGTCGAGCAAGACGTAGTCGAAGCCCCACTCGTGAAATCCGAGTTTTTCGAGGAGTTCGAAGCCGTGGATGATGCCGCGGCCGCCGCAGCCGCGACCGACCTCGGGGCCACCGAGTTCCATGGCGTAGACGCCGTCTCGCTTGAAGCAGACGTCACCGATGGCGACGGCCTCGCCGGCGAGCTTCTTCTTCGACGAGGTCTCTATGATGGTGGGGCATGAGCGGCCGCCGAACAGCAGTGAGGTGGTGTCAGATTTTGGGTCGCAGCCGATGAGCAGGACCTTCTTGCCCTGCTGCGCCATCATGTAGCTGAGATTGGCGAGGGTGAAGGACTTGCCGATGCCACCCTTGCCGTAGATGGCGATGATCTGGGTTTCCTTCTTCACCGGGCCGGTGGCGACGGGATCCGGCTCAATCGCGGCTTCTTCGCGCAGGGCCTGGGTCTGGTCGTGATCAAGGGGAGGCGTCATGCGCGGTGGCTCCAGTTGAGGACCATTTTAAGACAGTCCGGCCTGGTGAAGGCCGTCTGGTAGGCGCTGGTGGCGTCGGCCGGATCGTGGCGGTGGGTGATCAGGCCATCGAGCGAAAGGCGGCCCTCGGCGATCAGGCGTTGGACGGCTTCGATGTCGGAGGCGACAAACTGGGCGGCGATGCGCAGGCGCATTTCGCGCATGAAGGCAGGGGCGAAGGCGAAGGCCATGCGCTCGGTGTAGAAGCCGGCCAGCACGATCTCGCCGCCGGGGGCCATGCGGCCCACGAGCTGGTCGAGCAGGCTGGAATCGCCGCTGACATCGCAGATGCAGCGATAGTCGCGGCGGGTGTCGGAGTCGGGGTGGATGACCTGGTAGCCCTTGGCGCCTTTCGATCGGATCGGGTTGATCTCCCACACTGTGGGCGGTGCGCCGCCGGCGGCGACCACGAGGCGGGCGAGCAGGCGGCCGAGTACGCCGTGGCCAACGATCAGATCGGGCTGCGGGCCGGGGTTGGGGGCGGCGTGGTAGGCGGTGGCGGCAAGGGCGAGGAGCGTGCCTTGCTCGCCAATCTGTTCGTCGATCGGAATGACGCGGGCGGCGGGGACCACGAGGCGCGAGGCCGCGCCGCCGAAGAGGCCACGGATGTCGCCGAAGCACTTGGCGCCGGGGACGAAGACGAGTTGGCCCGGCTTTAGGCTGCTGCCTTGTGCCGGGACGCTGATGCGGCCGACAGATTCGTAGCCGGGAACCAGCGGGTAGCCCATGCCGGGAAAGCTCGGCATAGTGCCCTGCCACAGCAATTTTTCGGTGCCGGTGGAAATGCCGCTGTAGGCGATGTCGACCACGACATCCGCAACGCCGGGCGGCGTCAGAGCCAAACGGCTCAGTTCGAGCCTTTCCGGCTCATGCAGCACCACGGCAAGCGCTTCCATCGTTGGTTGGTTCCCTCGGTTGGACCCGAAACTGTCAGGTCTACTTGCACCGTTCTGCCATTTTTCTTCTAAGTGTAAGCTTAGCCTGACATTCAGAGTTGTCAATCAAGAGTTACGATCCGTTCGTTTCGTTGGCGAGGATAAAATCAGGCGGGCGAGCATGGGGATGCGGGTGGGAACGCGCCTCACGTCGGCGAAACCCGCTTCGCGCAGCAGGGCCTCGAGCGCCTCTGGCGTGCGGCTGCGGCCCTGCCCCATGGCAAGGAAATAAAATCCGAAATAAGCGTCGCCGATCGGCTCTGCACCGGGGGTGCCGGACATCGGCTCGGCGATCAGAAGTGTGCCGTTGGCGGGAAGTGCCGCGTGGGCGCAGCGGAGCATGGCCAGGACTGAGTCGTCGTTGTGGTCGTGCAGCACGCGTACGAACGAGATAATGTCGGCGCCGGCGGGCAGCGGGCCTTTGATGGCGTCACCGCCAAACGCCCGGGCGCGGGCCGACAGTCCCTCGGCTGCGAAGCGGGCCTCGGCGCGGGCAGCAACCGGCGGCAGGTCGAGCAACATCAGGTCGAGCAATGGCGCCTGGGCTGCGACATGCGAGAGAAAGCTGCCGTCGCCGCCGCCGATGTCGAGCAGGCGGCGATGCCCGCGGAAGTCGTGCGCTGCCAGGACCTCCTCGGCTATGAAGGATTGCGAGGCGGCCATGAGGTCGGTGTAGCTGTCTGTCTGATGCGCCCCGAGGTCTGCCGGCGCGTCGGTTTCGGTGTATTTCCAATAGCCGGACAGCGCACCGGGCCGGCCGCCGCGCAGCAGCGCCACGGGGTCACGAAGGTCGGCGTAGAGGGCGGCGTGGTGTTCGACCATGGCGCTGATACCGGCATTGCCGATCATGGCGCTGCCGAGCGGGCCGAGGCCGTAGGCGCCGGCCCGCCTGCGATCAAGCAGATCGAGCGACACGGCGGCATCGAGCAGGCGGATGGTGGCTTCCAGCGGCAGATCTATGCGGACGCTGATGGCGGTGGCCGAGAGCGGGCCGGACTGGAGCATGTCGAACAGGCAAAGGCGGACGCAGGACAGCAGCACCTGGGAGTAGACGAAGCCGGCGCAGAGATCGAACAGCGCCCTCGCCCGCCTGCGCGCGATCGGGCGAGTGAGCGGGTTAGCCGCCGCCCAGGCACGAAAATGCGGGCTGGACTGGAGGGTGTCTCGCCATTGCAAAAACCTCTCGCGCAGGGATGGGCCTGGCACCGGGATGGGCTTCGACGACGCCGTGGAGGCCCGCAAGACTAGGCCGCCCGCGTGGCGAGTTCCTTGGGAAGCAGGCGCATGGTCTCCGTCAGGATGTGCGATTTCAGGTCGCGCGCGCCGCGGCAGGCCGGGATGGAACCGGCGGCATCGCAAGCGAGCGCGTTCAAGCGATCGATGGCGCCATCGAGGCCGAGTCGTTGGACGGCGTTGGGACGGCCATGGCTTTCGTCCTGGCCAATCGGCTTGCCGAGTTCTTCGGGCGTGCAGACGACATCACGCAGGTCGTCGGCGACCTGATAGGCCTCGCCGAGCAGTTCGCCGAGGGCGCGCCAGGGTTCGGCGTCGTGGCCGGCGGCGTGGGCGCCCATGACGGTGGCGGCGGAGAACAGCGCACCAGTCTTGGCCTGCTGGTAGTGGGCAAGGTCAATAGTGCCCTCGCTTTCCCAGGCCTGGCCGGCGGCGATTCCGAGTGGCGAACCTGCGGCACGGCCGAGCGTGGCGATGAGCGGTGCCAGACGATGGGGCGCGCGCAGGGCGCCGCGGGCGATGGTCTGGAAGGACAGCACGATCAGGGCGTCGCCGGCGAGGACCGCCAAAGGCTCGCCGAATGCGACATGGACGGAGGGCTTGCCGCGGCGGATGTCGGCGTTGTCGAAGCAGGGCAGATCGTCGTGCACCAGCGAGGCGCAGTGCAGCAGTTCGATGCTGGCAGCGGCGGCGTCTGTCAGCGCCGGGCTGTCTTCGCCACAGGCGGCGGCGACGGCATGGGCGAGGCGGGAGCGGATGCGGGCCCCGCGCGGGAATACGGCGTAATGCATGGCGGCGGCGAGAAGCGGCGGCCCACCTAGGGTTTCGGCATGAGCAACAGCCTTTGCGAGGGCCCGTTCGATCCGCGTCATGACGTCCATGGATGCGCCTCCGCTGCGATTTTTGTCAGTCGTTCTTGTCAGTTTAAAGTGTCAGTTAATGTTGACATCTCCGTCAATGGGAAAAATGGCTTGGGTAAGGTAGAGCGCGTTCACACCCGGGACGGACCTGCATGCAACGGATCATGAGCACCCTCGACGACGATCTGTTGACGCAACTGGACACGCTGATGGCGGAGAGCGGGTGTCAGAACCGGTTCGCGGCGCTACGCGAACGTGATCGCCGAGCGTGGAGTGCAGCATGGCGAGGTTGTGATGATGCCAGCGGGACATGCGGTGGGGCATGGTGAGGATGATCACGATTGATAAAGCGTAAAGAACCGGTCTGTTGCTTGGCCTGATTACGCAAAATCACGCTTTACTCCCGCTGGCCGACGGTCAGCGAACGCTTTGTTGCCTGTCATTACGCTCACAAAATTGTCAGAGTCATGCTCGAACACAGGGGACGATCATGACGGCTCAAGCTTCTGCCACGCATGTTCTCGGCCGCGCCGTGGCGGTGGACGCCTTGGCAATGACCGAGCAGGACATGAAATGCGTGATCGTGGTGACCGATCACGGACAGGCCACGCCGGCACTGCGGCAAATGGTCGCCGCCTTGGGCTTGGAGCTGATCACGGTCCGCTCGTTTCACGAACTGCCATTCAAGCTGCACCATCACCGCCCGCTGGGCGTGGTTATGGAACTCAGCCCCGTCGGCCACGCCTGTCGTTCGGCGCTTCGCAGCGTGGCCTCCTATGATCCAGACATGGATGTGCTGCTGGTCTCCGGAGATGACCCGGAAGTGTTGGGGGAGATCGATGTGGCGGAGACGCTGTGGGGCCTGACTGCAGTGCATCGGCTGATGCGCGAGCCCGAGCCGGCGGATCTGATCGGTTTCGTGTTTCAGGCCAGCAGACGAAACGGATTTGGGCATTTGATGCCGGCATTTTGAACGCTTGTGTCAGGGATGTGACATAGGACAGCGGCGGCGGCGGCGGGCGGCGACGGCAGAGGCGCCGAGCGGACGGTCCGGCTCCGCGTTTGGGCTGACGATGGTGTTCTGGTAGTCCTGCCAGTCGGCTTCGCCGAGATCGTCGATCGCGGCGGTCGTGTCCATGCGGTCCAAGGTGGCGTCGGTCAGCAGCCAGCGCGGCAGCGGCTGCGCCTGCACCAATGCCATCTGGGCGCTGATGCGCACAGGGGCGTGCGTGCGGGTGAGCCTTATGTTGGTGAACAGCGGACCGAACCAGCGATCGGTCTCGATGATGCCTTCATAGGCGACGAAGCCGCCGCTGCTGGGGAAGTTGGCGACGGGCCGCAGCAGAAGGCTCCAGCCCGGCGCGGTGCGGGCGAAAAGGCCGGTCCAGATCTGGACATGACCGGGTTCGGGCAGAGCTGTGAGAAAGGGCGGCGCGGTACCCTGCAGGCGATCGGGGACGGCGGCATCGAAGACGCTTTGGAAACCAGGGAATTGCGCGGCTTCGAGCGGTGTAAGGGTCTCATTCCCGGCATGCGACCACCAGATGGCGTCACCGTCCCACATCAGGCTCAGGTCGATCGGGGCGAAGACGTAGTAGCCGAAGCCCGAGGCCGCGGTGATGGCATCGCAGAAACGGGCGGCGCGGGTGGGGATGGTGCCACCGGCGGCGCGATCGGCGCGCTGCGGAAGGCGTGCCTCGGCGATCAGGCGATGGAAGCGGACGATCGGCACGACGGATGAGGGCTGCATGAAGGCTCCGGGATCGGGGTGAGCAGCCGACCCCGGAAATCCGGGGCCGGTATCCCAACGTGGCAGAGGTTAAGCCATGTCCGGTGATGATAGAATGATTGGACATGGCCTACCGCTATGTTTTAGAAGCCATGTTTTCCGGATTAGGCCGCCAGGCGAAAGGCGCCGCCGAGGCGGATGCGGCCGAGATCGGTCGTGTCGGTCTTCGACACCACCGGCGGCACCGGTGCCAGGCGGAACGCGCCGCCGAAGCGGATGGCAGAGGCGTCGGCGGGCGGCAACAGGATCTCGATGGAGGTCTTGGTCATGGAGCGTGTCCTTTTTCTTGACGCAAAAATGCCGTTTCCCACTCAATTAACGCGACAAGTGACGGAAAATTACCGAACGCTCGTTCGTAATTGATACATACAATGGTGTGGGAAA
>JAYTHH010000326.1:0-3635 GCA_043732745.1 Rhodospirillales bacterium | reverse complement strand
ATTAGATGTCGGCGTAGCAGTGTGTTTCGGCGGCACCACCCGGATGGGTGACGGCGCCCAAATGGGCGGGGCCGACAAGTTGCGCGTATTTCCAGATGGCGCCGCTGTTGTAATCGGTGCCGCGCGGGGCCCATGCCGCACGCCGGGTGGCCAGCTCGGCATCCGTCAGCACCACGTCGATCGTGCCGGCGGCCGCGTCCAGCTTGATCCGGTCGCCATTCTGGATAAGGGCGATCGGGCCGCCCAGCGCAGCCTCCGGCCCCACATGCCCCACGCAGAAGCCACGGGTGGCACCGCTGAACCGGCCATCGGTGATTAGCGCCACGCTCTCGCCCATGCCCTGTCCGTAAATGGCGCTGGTGGTGCTGAGCATCTCACGCATGCCCGGGCCGCCACGGGGACCCTCGTAGCGGATGACGATCACGTCGCCAGCCTTGTAGGCGCGGTCCTGAACGGCCTGGAACGCCTCTTCTTCACTGTCGAAGCATAGCGCCGAGCCCTCGAACACCAGATTCTGCATGCCGGCGACTTTGACGATCGCGCCGTCGGGGGCCAGGTTGCCCTTCATGCCCACGACGCCGCCCGTGGCGCTGATCGGGTTTTGTACGGTGTAAACCACGTCCTGATCGCGTGGGAACACGATGTGCTCGTGGTTTTCCGCCAACGTGCGCCCGGTCACGGTCATGCAGTCACCATGCAGCAGGCCGCCGTCCAGCAGCGACTTGATGATCACGGGAATGCCGCCGATGTTATAGACATCGAGCGCCACGTACTTTCCGCCGGGCTTCAGGTCCGCGATCGTGGGGGTGCGGCGCATGATGGCCAGCACGTCCTCCATCGTGAAGCGTAGCCCCGCCTCATGCGCCATGGCTGGCAAATGCAGGCCGGCATTGGTGCTGCCGCCGGTCGCGGCCACGATGACGGCTGCATTTTCCAGCGACTTCATCGTCACGATGTCGCGCGGGCGCAGGCCACTTTCCAGCAGCGCCATCACTGCCCGGCCGCTGGCCGCCGCATATTGGTCCCGGTCCTCATACGGGGCTGGCGCACCGGCCGATCCCGGCAAAGCCAGTCCGATTACCTCACTGACCGTCGCCATCGTATTGGCCGTGAACTGACCGCCGCACGCGCCGGCCGACGGGCACGCGACGCGCTCCAGCGCCTGCAGCTCGCTATCGCCCATGGCGGCGGCGGAATGCTTGCCGACGGCCTCGAACACATCGACGACTGTCACGTCCTTGTTGTTATGGCGGCCCGGCAGGATCGATCCGCCGTACATGAACACGCTGGGTACGTTCAGGCGTAGCATCGCCATCATCATCGCCGGCAGGCTCTTGTCGCAGCCGGCCAAGCCGACCAGCGCGTCGTAGCAGTGGCCGCGCATGGTTAGTTCGACGCTGTCGGCGATGACCTCGCGACTGACCAGCGAGCTTTTCATGCCCTGATGGCCCATGGCGATTCCGTCGGTGACGGTGATGGTCGTGAACTCACGGGGGGTACCGCCAGCCTCGATCACGCCGCGTTTGACGGACTGCGCCTGGCGGCTGAGTGCGATGTTGCAGGGCGCGGCCTCGTTCCAGCAGGTGGCGACGCCGACGAAGGGCTGATTGATCTCGTCTTCCGTCAGGCCCATCGCGTAATAATAGCTGCGATGCGGCGCGCGGCCCGGCCCCTCGGTCACGTGACGGGACGGCATCTGGGACTTGTCCCACCGCTTCTTCAACATGCTCTGGCCCCCGGTCGATCAGGCCATCGGGACTACGCCACTGCTGGCCCGTCGTCCAGGGTGTTCACGGCGTGGTGGAATGCCGACGCGCATTACACCACACGAATGCGACGCTAGGCCGCCACCGCCGTCACCGTCTGTGCCTTGATCGCCGCGCGCTGGGCCATGGCTTCGTCGTACAAAGTCTGCTCGCTCTGGCGATGCTTCATCGTGAAGCGGACCGCGCCGGCGCAGCACGCGGCGGCCAGCACGCACCAGCCGAGGGCGTAGAGTGCGTTGGGCAAGTTTCCGGTGTATTTCAGCAGGAACCCAGCCGCCACCGCGCCGATATTGCCGCCGGCGCCGACGATACCGGCCACCCCGCCCAGCGCCTTACGATCGATGAACGGCACTAGAGCGTAGGTCGAGCCGCACGCCATGTGGGTGAACAACCCGAACGTGAGCATGGCGATGACCGCGCCCGTCACGGTGCCCATCGTGGAGAAGGCGAGCAGGCCGACACCCTCACCCAGCATCAGCCCGAACAGCAGCAGCGTGCGGCCCTGCAACCCGAAGCGGCCGGCGACCTTGTCCGATGCAATGCCGCCCAACGCACGGGCGAACAACGCGAGCAGGCCGAAACTGCCCGCGGCCAACCCGGCCGAGGTGAGCGTGAGGCCGAAGCGATCCACATAATAGCTGGCGGCGACGCCGTGGATAAAGATCTCGACGCCGAAGCAGGCACCATAGGTGATCGCCAGCATCCAGACGCGATAGTTGCGCATCGCCTGCCGGAACACGGCCCAGCCACCCTTCTTACCCGTCTCGACTTCGATTCTGCGGGCGCGGAGGTCCCGCATATTGCCGTGCGGCGTGTCCTGAGTAAGTTTATAGTATAGCACCGCCACGATCAGCATCATGACGCCCGGCACGATCATGGACAGGCGCCAGCCGAGCGATGTGCTGACGCCCAAGCCCACGATGCCTGCGAGCAAGAACGGCATGACGCTCTGCGTGACACCGCCGCCCGCATTGCCCCAGCCGCCGACGGTCGCGTTCGCGGTGCCGACCACGTTGGGCGCGAACATCACCGAGGTGTGGAATTGGGTGATGACGAAGCTGGCGCCGATCGCGCCGATGGCGAGGCGGAACACCAGGAACGTCTCGTAGGAATTGGCGAACGCGATGCCGATCACCGGGATGGCACCCAGCGCCAATAGCCAGGTGTAGGTGAGCCGCGGGCCGAATTTGTCACACATCGGGCCGATGATCAGGCGCACCAGGATGGTGATGCCGACCGCGGCGATGTTGATGTTGGCGATCTGGTCACCGGTGAGCTTGAACTCACCCTTGATCACCGGCATCAGCGGTGCCACGGCGAACCAGGCGAAGAAGCACACGAAGAACGCAAGCCACGTCATGTGGAAGGCCCGCATCTGCGGTGTCTTGAAACTAAACAGGTCGATCGACGTGGCTTTCATCATCTCACTCCAAAGATGCCCCGGCGGTTCACCGCCGGGGCAAGGTTGTTAGGCCGCGACGCCGAGCTTGGCGGCGATCGCGAGTTGCAGGGCGTGGTTGGACCGCATGGTTTCGGCGTTGGACTTCAGCAGCCGGGCATTGCTCTCCATCAGCGCGTGGTTGGAGACCTGCAGCTCGGCATTGCCGGATACCGTCTCGGCATTGGCGGTCAGCACGGCGTGGTTCTTGGAGAGCATATCCGCGTTGGCTGAAATCTTCGTCGTGTTGGCGTGCAATGCGTCCTTATTGCCTTCGAGCATCAGGGCGTTGAGCTTGATCGCCGTCGAGTTGGCGGACAATGCCGTCTTGTTCTCGTGCACGATGCCACTGTTGCCCTCCAGTAGCGCATGATTGCTAAGCAAGGTGCCGGCGTTTGCAGCCAGCGCCTTCTTGTTGGCGCTTAACGCAG
>JAYTHH010000325.1:0-29519 GCA_043732745.1 Rhodospirillales bacterium | reverse complement strand
CCGCGCACGTTGTGATCCACCAGCAGCACCGCATGCCCCTCGGCCCTGAAACTCGCGATCAGATTGGAAAAATCGGCAACCTCGGTCGATGTCAGCCCGGCGAAGGGCTCGTCCACCAGAACCACCTTGGGATTGCGGGCGATGGCGCGGGCCAGTTCAAGCCGGCGGAGATCGGCGAACGGCAGCGTGCCGGGGAGGCGGTCGATGACATGGTCGAGATGCACGCGGGCTGCGATCTCACGCGCGCGGTCTTCGATATGGGACGCGGTGAACAGCCGCAGCAGGCTGTCCGGCAGCAGGGCGAGCTTGATGTTCTCCAGCACCGTCTGGCGGTGCAGCGGGCGGGAGTGCTGAAACACGATGCCCACGCCCAGGCGCGCGATCTGGTGGCTGGCAAGGCCCGCGACCTCCACCCCGTCGATCCGCACGCTGCCGGCATCCGGGCGCTCGATGCCCATGATGAGCTTCATCACCGTCGACTTGCCCGATCCGTTCGGCCCGATCAGGCCCAGGATTTCGCCGGTGGCAATGGTGAATTGCATGTCGCGCACTGCGACCAAGCCGCCGAAGCGCTTGGTGAGGCCTGAGACTGCGAGCAGATCCGCCATCAGCCGCGCCCTGAACGCGACAGCAGGCCGAGGAAGCCGCCGGGGAAGAACAGGATCACCAGAAGCGCCACGGCCGAGACCACGAACGTGGAGAGCTGGCCCAGCGGGCGCAGGATCTCGCCGGCAACGATCAGGAAGATCGCCCCCAGTGCTGCGCCCAGAATGGTGCGCCTTCCGCCGAGCACGGCGGCGATGATCACCTGCACGCCCACGGCGATATCGACCACCGTGCCAGGTGAGGCGGTGCCCTCGTAGAAGATCAGCATCCCGCCGGCCAGGCCGGAGAACAGCGCGGACACGCAGAACGCGGCAACCTTGTGCTTTGTCACGTTGAAGCCGAGGGCCGCCGCCTGCATGGCATCCTGCCCGCTGGCCTGCAGGATCAGGCCCACCGCCGAGCGGGACAGGCCGAACAGGCAGGCCCCGCTGATGCTCATGAAGGCAAGCGCGATCCAGTAGTTGTTCGACTCGTCGATCGACAGCACATCGGGCAGGTCGAGCCCGATTTCGCCGCCGGTGATGCCGGCATAAAGCACGATCATGTTCTGCAACAACAGCACCGCCACCAGCGTCACCAGCCCGAAATAGGGGCCGCGCAGGCGCAGGGCAGGCACGGCCAGCATCAGTCCCCCGACCACGCTCGCAGCCGCGCCGGTCAACACGCAGGCCCAGATCGGCCAGTGCGAGTAATGGTTCAGCAGGCCAGCGGTGTAGGCGCCCACCCCGATCAGGAAGCTGGGGCCGAAATTGACCTCGCCGGCAAAGCCGAACAGCAGATCCCACGACATCGCAAAAACGCCGAAATAATAGGCCAATGTGAGCAGGCCCAGCACATAGCCGGACACGCCGAACGGCAGGCAGGCGAGGACCACGACCACGATGAGGGCCAGGCCGAAGGTCTTGGTGTTGCCGGACATCTTGTCGTTGCCAGACATCAGCGTCGTCCCAACAGGCCCTGTGGCCGAAGATACACCACCAGAACCAGCAGCAGCAGGACCGGAATGGTGCGGATGGAAGGCGAAATCAGATAGGCGGTGATCGTCTCGAGGTAGCCGACCACCAGGGCGCCGACCAGCGATCCGCCCACCGATCCCAACCCCCCCAGCACAACGATCGAAAACGCGCTGGCCGTCAGTTGCCCGATATTGTCCGAACTCACGCCCAGGAACGCCCCCAGCAAAACTCCGGCGATCCCCGCCATAACGCCATAGAGGCCCCAGACATAGAGATAGATCGTGGACAGCTCAAAGCCGAGCAGCGTCAGCCCACGCGGATTGATGGACGCCGCCAGAAGGGTTTTGCCGATGCGGGTGCGATTGATCAGCAGCCACAGCAGGCCAATCACCGCCAGGGAGATCACCGCCGTCACGATCTCCTGCTTTGGCGTGCGAACGCCGAGTATGTTGATCACGCCCGCCAACAAAGGACGCACCGTCTTGGGGTTGGAGGTGAAGAAATAGGCGATCGCCTCCTGCACCATGATGCCCCACAGCAAGGTGGCGGTAAGAACAAAAATCTCTTTTTCCTCCCGCGCGATGCGGCGCGAGGTCTGGATCGGCCGCACCACCAGCAGATAGGTGGCAAAGCTCATCACCACGCTGGCCAGCACGCCGGACGCAGCACCCCAATAAGGGCCAACATCGAAATTACCCGTCACCGCCCAGGCTGCCACCGCGGCCGTGACCATGATGGCGCCGTGCGACAGGTTCAGCACGCCGGACACCCCGAAGATCAGGGTGAAGCCGATGGCGCCGAGGCCGTACAGGCTGCTGATGGCAAACCCGTCAATCAGAATTTGAAGGAATGTCATGGCTTCGGGCACACAGCGACATTGCCCGACCGAAATCAGGCAGTGCCGCCCTGTGCTATTCCTTCAGTTGGCCGGCAGCTTCACGAAGTCTGGGAACTTGATCTTGGCGTTCGCCACATTCGCCGGCCACACCGTGACCTGTTTTCCGCCCTGCCACTGCACCAGAAGGCCCGCGACAAATTCGGGTGACACCTTCATCGCGTGGGTGAACTCATTGTCCTTGCCGTAGAATTCCACCTTGCCGATCGTGCCTTCCCACGAGGTCTTTTCCAGCTCGTCCACCATCTTGTCCGGATCGGTGCTGCCGGCGCGTTTGATGGCGTCGGCGATGTAGTACACCTCGTCGTAGGCGGTATAGCCGCAATAGGCGGGCGTGATGCCGAAGCGCTTCACATAGGCATTGGTGAACGGGATGGTTTTCGGCGTGACCGCCACTTCGGGCGCAGAGACGGTCTGGTAGATGACGCTTTCAGTGGCGCCGTTGGTGTCTTTGTAGAAGGTGCTCGATGTCGCCTGGCTGCTAATGCCGATCATCGGGATCGGCACCTGCTGGTCATGCCACTGCACTGTTGGCTGCACGCCCACATGCGAGATGCCTGTGACGATCACATCCGGCTTCAGCCCCTCGATCTTGTTGAAGACCGGCGTGAAATCGGTGGTATCAGGCGACAGGCGGATATGGTCGAGCACCTTGATGCCGATCTTGGGCAGGCATTTCAGATATTCGGCGTCCAGCGGAATGGTCCAGGCGGCATCCTCGCTCATCACCACGGCGGTTTTCATGTGCAGTTGGCCCACGCCCACCACCTTCATCCCCTCGCAGACGCTGTCTGCGAGGAAGGTGGAGGCGAGGTAGCCGTGGAAGGTGTATTTAAGATTGGCATAATCGTTATGAATGCGACGCGAGATTTCGTCGCTCGCGGCCCCCGGCGTGATCATCGGCAGCTTCAGCCGGCCCGACCAAGGCTCCAGCGCGAGCACGACCTCAGACACATAGCTGGCGATGACAGCGTGGACATGGTCCTGGTTGGCGGCGCGTTGGAAGGCGCGCACGGCGTCGGCGGCGGAATTATGATCGTCATACTCCACAATCTCGATCATCCGGCCGCCCACGCCACCGGCGGCGTTGATCTCATCGGCGGCGATCTTGGCGGCGTTGGGGATCGCGGCACCGCTGATGCTGCTGGCCTCCGCAATGACGGCGATCTTGATCGGCTCGGCGGCAAGGCAGGGCGTGGCAGCCATGGCGAAAGCAAGGGCTGCGGCCCACGTCCCAGGAAGTCGTGTCATGTCGTTTCCCCAACACTCTTGAAATTCCCACCTCGGTGGGTTATGAGCGAATGGACGCAGAACTGCGCCGCGGTTGCAAGTGCCTGTTGAACCCGCCCTCGCGCTGGCACGAACCGGCGACCCGGTTGTTGTGGAATATCTGGATCGGCCGTTCGCTGTCCTTTGGTCATCGGTAAAATCTCGGTTGAAGTTGTCCGCCAGGATTTGATACAGGACGGTGGTATCTGGATCATCGCCATGAGTCTGGCTCCGGCCAATGCGCGCGACTATCGCCTGGACTTCTTTCGTGGCGCCGCATTATTTTTCATCTTTATCGACCACGTGCCGGGAAATTTCCTGAGCACGTTCACCTTGCAGTCGGTCGCGTTGAGCGACGCGTCCGAGGTGTTCATTCTTATATCGGGATATACCGCCGCCCTGGTCTATTCGCGGGCCTTCGGACGGGATGGCCCGCTGATGGCATCGGCGCGGATCTGGCGCCGCGTCTGGCAGCTCTATGTCGCACATCTCTGCCTGTTCATGATCTACAATGCCGAGGTCAGCTACACGGTCCTGCATTTCAACAACCCGCTCTTCGCTGACGAACTGCAGGTGGGCAAGTTTCTAGAGGAACCGGCCGAGGCTGTGATCCGCGTTCTGCTGCTGCAGTTTCAGCCGACCTTTCTGGACATCCTGCCGCTCTACATCGCCTTGCTGCTGGTTTTCCCGCTGGTGCTGATCGCCCTGCGGCGCAATATCCTGGCGGCGCTGCTGCCTTCCATCGCGCTCTATGCCATCGCCCGTGTGTCCGGCCTGAACCTCACAGGCTATCCGGATGATCGGCCCTGGACCTTCAATCCCTTGGCATGGCAGCTGCTGTTCGTGGTGGGCGCGGCGTTCGGACACGCCAACGCCTCGGGCCGAATGATCCTCGCCAACGGGAAGTGGTTGTTTCGCGCGGCCATCGCTGTTGCCGTGGCCGGATTTGTGGTGAAGATGAGCTGGGTCCTTCACGAGAATTTCAACAGCGTGCCAACTCTCCTAACGCGATATCTCTGGCCGGTGAACAAGTCTGCGCTCCCCTTGGTGCGGCTGGTGAACATGCTGGCCCTGGCACTGGTGGTGGCGCGGCTGGTGAAGCAGGACGCCGCGTTCTTCAAAACGCGGGCTGCCTGGCTCGTGGTGCTGTGCGGTCAGAACTCGCTTGAGGTCTTCTGCCTGTCGATCCTTCTGGCGGTGATGGGCAATGTGGCGCTCACGGTGCTGGGGGAGAGCCTGGCGGTGCAGGCCCTGGTGAACCTTGTGGGCATCGCCGGCCTTCTGGCGTTCGGCCTGCTGCTGGCCTGGTTCGGCGGCGGCGGAAGGCTGCCGCGGCCCACGCCGCCTGTGACGGCGCGAAGCTGATGCGCCAATTGCTTGCCCTGGTTCTGTTCGCTTTCATGCTTGCCGCAAGCCTTGCCCCCGCCGTCGCCGAGGCCGCGGGCTGCCAGGTGCCCGAGGATCTGAAGCTGGTCGAGCTGAGCCTGCCTGCGACCCGAAACGCCGTCACCACGCGCAAGGCGCTGACGATATTGACCATCGGCGGCTCCTCCACAGCGGGGCTCGTGGCCAAGGGCGAGGAATACACCTACCCCGCGCGGCTCGGGGCACAATTGCGCATGCGCTTCCCCGCCTTGCAGGTTGAGGTCATCAATCGCGGCGTGAAGGGCGGCACAACCCGCGCGCGGGTTGATCGCCTGGCCGGCGATCTGCGCGAAACCCATCCTGATCTGGTGATCTGGGCGCCAGGATCGACCGAGGCCGGCATGTCCGAGAATCCCGGGGCTTTCATAGACAGTCTGCAGGATGGCGTCGCCGCGATCCATTCCGCCGAGGCCGATCTGATCATGATCGATCTTCAATGGGCCCCGAGCATCGCCCGCGTGATCGACCTTGCGCAATACAACAACGCCATCGCCGGGGTGGCTGTGACGGAAAACATCGCCGTCCTGCGGCGCAGCGAGCTGATGCGTCGCTGGAATGACGACGGCACGCTGCGCTTTGACGCGACGTCGCCGCCGGCGAGACGCCTGGCCGATATCAGGCTGCTGTTTGACTGCATCGCCGGCGCCCTGGCCGACGGCATCGCCCAGGCGGTCCGATGAGGCGCCTGGGCCACGCACTGGGCGCGATCGCCGCTGCCCTCGTTTTGCTCTGCCTCGGAGCGCCCCTGGCACGTGCCGGCAATCTCAGCGAGAAGACGTTCGACGCCGCGGTGCTGCAGCGGCCATGGACCTACGAAATCTACCTGCCCCGCGATTATGCACAATCCGACCGCCGCTACCCGGTGATCTACCTTCTCCACGGTTTCAACGACGTGCCGCTGAGCTGGGCCGCCAAGATCGGCGTGCTTGACACGGCGGACCGGTTGATCGATCGCGGTCTAATGCAGCCTTGCATCCTTGTGATGCCATCTGCCGGCCGAAGCTGGTACATCGACGGGCCGGAAAAGATGGAGACCGCCTTCATCAACGACCTCATCCCGCAGATCGACCGCAATTACCGCACGGTGGCCGAACGCTCGGGCCGCATGGTCGCGGGCCTGTCGATGGGCGGCTACGGCGCAATGCGGCTTGGTTTGCGCCACCCGGACATGTTCTCGGCCATGGCCCTGATGAGCCCAGCGATCTACACGCCCGATCCGCCTTTCATCTCGGCCGCCCGAATCGCGCCGGTGTTTCAGACCGATGGCGTGTTCGATTCCGCACGCTGGAGGGCCATGAACTATCCGCACCTGCTCGACGGCTTCGCCAAGGCCCATCAGCCGTTGCGGCTGCAGCTCATCGCCGGCCTGCAGGACCCCTACGGCACCGATGCGGCAGCGACCAATTTCTACGACGCCTGGCGCTCGTATGGCTGGCCGGCCGAACTAAAGCTGCGTCCTGGCGCGCACGACTTCAAGCTGTGGCGCGAAACGCTGCCGGAGGCGCTGCGGTTTCTGGCCGGGCCAGACGCCGTTGTTGCCGTAAACCGGGGACAGCGTCGCTGATCGGATCGTCGCCCACGCCGAAACCCCTTGCCTTTTATGTGCGCTGGCCGTTCTACCCTGCGAAATGCCCGCATGAGTCATATTTGGTGCGCCGTCGCCGGCCAACCCGGCGCGCGATATCAAGTCCCTGAGTCTATGACTCACGCGGAGGCGTGTTCCGGCGGTTGTCGACCTTGGGCGGATTCCGCTTCCGCGGGGAGTATTGGCGGCGGCTCGGCGGCAGGGGCTTGGGAGGGTTGGTTTGGCGAAAGGGTGGCGATATGTTCTGCTAGATGTGTTGCGTCGTGTTCGGCGCCGAAGATGAAGGCGGAGGCTCGGCAGGATAGCCAGCTTAGGCCCAGGACGTAGAGGCCGGGGATTTCGGTGATGCCGCGCTGGTGGATGGGGGTGCCGCGTTCGGTGAAGGTGGCGCATTCCAGCCAGCCGAAATCGAGTGCGAAGCCGGTGGCCCAGACGATGCTGGCGATGTCGGCGGCGGCGAGATCGAGGTGCAGGATGGGGTTGGTGACGCAAACTGGGTCTGGTTCGGCGATGCGGGCCGTGGGTTCCAGCGGAAGATCGAGGCCTTCGCGTTCCACATAGGCGTCGGCGGCGTCCAGCATGGAAAGGTAGGAGGCGTCGCCTTCTGCGAGGTTGGCGACCAGGTCTGGGGCGAATTGCATCACGTTGGCGGTTACGTCCATCGCCCTGCCGAGCAAGGTCACGCCGCTGGCGGCCATGCGTCTGAAGTCTATGGTTTGGCCGCCATGGGCGCCGCTGACGGCGATGGTGACGTGTTTTGTGGAGGGATCGGGGATTTTGAGTTCCCAGATGCCGAGAACGCCGAGCCACCAGCAGAAATCCTGGCCGCGATACTGCCGGGGCGGGCGTTGGTGGCGGCCGACAGACAGATAGACGCGGCGGCCGGCTCGGGCGAGTTCGTTGGCGATCTGCGCGCCGGAGGAGCCGGCGCCCACCACGAGCACCGCGCCTTCGGGCAACTGGGCGGGATTGCGGTAGGCGTTCGAGTGGAGCTGCAGGATGCCGGTTTCCGGCGGAACCACCGGCGGGATGACGCCGCGCTGGAACGGGCCGGTGGCGGCAACGACGTTAGTGGCTTCGATGACGCCGTGGGAGGTTTCGGCGTGAAAGCCGGTGCCGTCGGGTTTGCGGCGCAGCGCGGTGACGGTGACGCCGGTGCGGACCGGGGCTGCGATTCGTTCCGCATAGGCGACGAAATAGGCCACCATCTGGTCGCGGGTGGCAAAGCCGTTCGGGTCGGCACCGGCGATGGGGAACAGCGGCAATCGATCGTGCCAGGCGGGGCCGTTGGCGTGCAGGCCGTCCCAGCGTTCGGTGCGCCAGCGTTCGGCGATGCGGTGGCGTTCGAAGACGAGATGGGGGAGGCCGCGTTTTGTGAGTTGCTCGCTCATGGCGAGGCCGGCCTGGCCGCCGCCGATGATGAGGGTGCCGACTGTCTCTGATGGCATGGGGCGTTCCTGTTTGGCTGCGGGGTCAATTGCGGAATGCGGCCTGGAATTCCGGCAGGTCCCAGATCCGTTGCACTGCACCTCTTGGTGGGTGGAGAGGCGGGCTTGGATCAGGGTCTGGCCGTCGACCGTCACCAAGGTTGGCCATCAGGTGGTGATAGCCGTGATGGTCGATCTCGTGGCCGTCATCGTCTCACGTCGTGCCGGCAGGTCACTGAGCCAGCTGAGGATGCAATCGGTGCGGCCCGTGGCGAGCGACGGGATCAACTGCTCGAACGCGCTTTCGGCAAACACGACTGACAGGCCAAGCTTCTTGGCGATAGCTTCGGCGAGTTCGATGTCCACACCGGCAAGCTTGTCGGTCGCCGGGTCCTTGTATTCCATCGGCGGATAGATCGCGTTCACGCTGAGATGCAGCGCGCCGGCGGCCTTGATGGCGGCCGGGATCTCGCCGGCGAAGGCGGGGCCAGCGGCAAGGCCGATCAACAACGTTGCTGACGTAAAAAAGTGGCTTTTACGGGACTCGGCCATGATGTGCTTCCGGGTTCAGGGTTGCGCGGGCGGCGGAACGGCGCCGGTCTGTTCGACGATCGGGCGATACCAATGCGGCTGGCGGTGAGCGGCGAAGTTGAACATTTTCTCTTTGCCGTGGCGGCATTCATCCAGATCGCAATCCGCCACGATTACCTCGTCGCCCAGTGTCGCGGCCTCCGCCACAATCACGCCGTTCGGGTTCACGATGCAGGAGCCGCCGATCAGGCCGGAGCCGTCCTCGTTGCCGGCCTTGGCCACCGCCACCGCCCAGGTGGCGTTCATGTAGGCGTTGGACTGCACAGCGAGCTTGGAATGAAAGGTGCGCACTTCCTCGTTCTCAGTACTGCCGCCATTGGGGTCATAGGCTGCGGAGTTATATCCGATGCAGACCAGCTCGACGCTTTGCAGCCCGAGCACACGCCACGCTTCCGGCCAGCGGCGGTCGTTGCAGATCAGCATACCGATGATACCGCCCTGCCAGACTGGGCCGGCGCGAAAGGCGGGAAAGCCGAGATCGCCGTATTCGAAATAGCGTTTTTCCAACTGCTGGAACCGGTCGCCGGCGCGGGGCTCGACGGAGCCGGGCAGATGCACTTTGCGATACTTGCCGAGGATGGAGCCGTCGGGGTTCACCATCAGCGCGGCGTTGAAGCGGCGGCCGTCCGGCGTGCGCTCGGCATAGCCCACATGCATGCCAACGCCGAGGCCCCGGGCGCGGTCGAACAAAGGCTGGACCTGGGGGTTTGGCATCGCGGATTCGTAGAAGACGTCAAGCGCCTCGCCTTCGAGCAGCCAGCGTGGGAAGAAGGTGGTGAACGGCAGTTCGGGGAACACGACCAGGGTGGCGCCCTTGGAGGCAGCGGCTTCCAGCAGGGCGATCATGCGGGCCAGAATGGCACTTCGGGAATCAGCCAGAAGGTTGGGGCCCATTTGTGCTGCAGCGACGCGGATCACTCGGGACATGAACGCTCCAAAAAAAGGCAGATAACGCATACATGCGCGCGTATTAATCGTTGTTGCGTTTTACTATAGTGCCAGAGTCCCATGTGCCTGCGTTTTGGACAATAAGTTTTGTTATGAATAATTGCGGGTAACTATTAGTCTGAGTGATATGACGTTGCGCCAACTGGAAATCCTCCGCGCCATCATCTTGCACCGCACCACTCTGGCCGCGGCGGACGTTTTGCGCCTTTCGCAGCCGGCGGTGAGCAACGCGCTGAAAATCATGGAGGATCAGGCGGGCTTCCCACTGTTCGAACGGATCAACAACCGCCTGTTCCCAACCGGCGAGGCTTTGATGCTGCTGGAGGATGCGGAGGCGATCTTCCTGCTACATGCGCGGCTGGAAAACCGGGTGCAGGACCTTCGGGAGAGCAAGGCTGGCCATCTGCGCATCGTTGCCACCCCGCCGCTCGGCCACAGCGCGGTGCCGCTCGCGCTGCGCCGCTTCCTTGCGCAACGACCGCAGGTCCGCGTATCGCTCGACGTGCGACGCTTCGAGGGCGTGACAGGCAATGTCGACGCCGGCCTGGCCGATCTCGGCTTCATGCTGGGCGACGCCGAGCATATCGGCCTGGCGAGGGAGGAATTGCTGCGCGGTGACATGGTCTGCGTGATGCCGGCCGACCATGCGCTGACGGCAAAGAAGGTGATCACACCGGCAGATCTGGTGCTGCAGCACTTCATCGGTCTGGAACGCGGCACACGGATGGGTGAGGCCTTGCGCGATAGTTTTCGGGCCGCCGGCTGCACGTTCAACGCGGCGATGGAGGTGCGCTACTGCAACACCGCCTGCGTGCTGGTGGAATCCGGGCTGGGCGTGGCGGTGGTGGACCCGTTCTCCCCAGTGTCCGGCAATGCGCGAGGGCTGGCGATCAGACCGTTCAGCCCTACGACATCGACACCCGCGTTTGCCGCATGGTCGTCACACAGGCCGCTCTCGCGACTAGCGGAGGTGTTTCTGCAAGAGGTGCGCCAAGTGGTGCGCCTTTCAATGTTTCAACACGCATAACCGGGCGGCAACGGGCCTATACCAGCCCCAGATCAACCGGCCGCGCCCCAGGAAACACCTGATCCATCTGCGCCGCCGACAATCCATACATCCGCGTCAGCAATCCCGCGAACATCGATCGGTAATCCGTCAGCACCTTATAATCGCGATTCTGAAACAGATTGGCCTGCGTCACAGCCTGCTGTTCGCCCACCATGCGGCCACCCTTCAATCCGCCCCCCAGCGCCCAATACACGCTGCCATGTCCGTGATCGGTGCCCTTGTCGCCGTTCTCACGGAAGGTGCGGCCAAACTCGCTGATCACCATGACCACCGTGTCGGCCCACGCGGCGGGCCCGATCTCATCGGCAAAGGCCGCCAGGCCACGGCCAAGTTCGCCGATGCGATCGGCAAGATAGCCCGTCGCACCTCCCTGGTTCACATGCGTGTCCCACCCACCGACATCGACAAATCCCAGGTTGAACTGTTCGCGCATCAGCCGGCCAACGCGGCGCGCCGAAAGCTCCAGCCCCTTGGCCGAAACGGCGCCGCGATTGGCGTCCGTCTCCGAAGCGATGCTGCGCGCCACGTCGTCACGCACCTGAAATCCCTGGGCGATGGAATCGTGCAGCCGGTGGCCCTCATACATGGACTGGATCAGCTTCGCCTGCCGGTCATCTACGCCCGGCTTGCCGACCGCGTTGATGGCCACATTGGCAATCACACCCTCGCCGCGGAACGCCAGGGGAAGCTGGTCTGTAAACGCGATCGGCCGCGTCTGGGTCAGCACCCCTGCCAACCGTCCCATGAATCCCGAACGATAGTTGCGCGTGCCCTGAATCGCCTGGCCCATCTCGATCGTGTCCTGCGTCTCGAAATGGCTGCGCGTGGTGTCGTCGGTGCCGGCAAACGGGATGAACGCCAGCTGACGCTTCTCCCATAACGGCCCAAGCGAGGCGCGCAAAGCCGGGTGCAGGCCCCAATCGGAGTCCAGCGCCATCGCCGATTTCGGATCGTCTGCGTTCGGCCGCGCCAACGCCAGCGTCGGCCGCGACTGATAGTAGAAATCGCTGGAGACCGGAATCACCACGTTGGCCGCGTCATATGCCCCGCGCAGAAACATTACCAGCAACCGCGCATCGGTGGCAGGCGCGGCCCATACCCGGCCACCCACGGTCAGCGCCCCGGCGGCGGCAAAGGCCTTGATCAGATCACGCCGGTTCATGACGATGCCCCTCAATACATGAAATCGGGAGAAGCGAGAAAAAGCGTGTTCCAGTCCTGCGGCGAAATGGCCCGGTCCAGAGCATTGCGCGTGGATGCGGCCAGCGTGGCACGCAGCCGGTCGAAGTAATAGGCGTTCTGCAACCGCGGAAAGCCGGGCTGGTCGACCGCGTTGGGCATATCTGGCTTGAACAGCCCGGCGCTGCCCGTCCCGATCTGGCGGGCCACTTCGAACCGCACGGCAAGCTGGCCCGGCCCGTTCCAGGATGCCTCGCTGGAGGGATAGCCGTCCGGCGTTTCCTTATTGTAAAGGCCCTGCGCCAGCCGGTTGAGCCAGTTCTGCGCCGGCAGCGTGTTCAGGATCACGCGGTCCCCATAGGCCAGGCGCAGCGCCGAGAACACGTAGTGCACCGGGTCTTTGAAGCGTCCAGTGGAAAAATCCGGATTGGTGAAGGCCTCGCTGTGGAACAGGGTGGACAGGATCGCGGCGATATCACCGTCGGTCTTCTGCCAGGCGGCTTCCATCGCCCGCACCACCGGCTCTGATGGCGTGGCGCCGAGGAAGAACACGGCCATCTGCTGCGACATGCGTCGGATCGTGGCGGGGTTGCGGGCAATGATGTCCATCGCCTGATCCAACTCCATCTGGCCGCTGCCCTTGATGGTCTGGCCGAGGAAAACCTTGTCGCCGTAGTCGTGCCGGCCCGGATTGAATTCGAACAGTCCGGCGCGGACATATTGCGCCTGTAGCTCGGGCTTCAGTTTCGGCACATCTGTGCGGGTGGTGATGCCGTCGCCGGTCAGGATGCGCGCAAGTTCCTGAATGTCCTGCTGGGTATACGCGCTGCCCTCGCCCATCGTGTGCAGCTCCATGATCTCGCGCGCGAAATTCTCGTTGATATGGCCGGCATAGTTCTCGGCGTTGTCGAGATAGCGCAGCATGGCCGGATGCCGCGCGGTGGCGCCGAGCAGATTGCGGAACCGGCCCAGCGCGTGCGGCCGGATCGCCTGCTCCTCGTAATCGGCCAGCATCGGCCGGATGTCGCTTTTGTACTGGTGCACGTTGAAATGGTTGAACCAGAACCATGTCATCTGTTCGCGGAGCTGGGACGGCGCGTAGAGCGCGCGCAGGATGTGCCGGCCGGCCGCCTGGCGTGCGGTGGCGGTCAGCGCGGCCTGATATGCCTGCGCGGCTGGCTGCTTCTCTACCGGGTCCTTGATCGTGTTAACCGCCTTGTTGCGAGCCTGCAGCTCGACCACAATGTCGAGCATGCTATGTTGTGAGATCGGCATTCCACCGATCTGCCCCTGGGCCGCCTGTGGCAGACGATCGCCTGCCGGTGGATGCAACTGCTGGTTCAGCCATTTCTCCCGCCCCATCGCCGCCATCGCGGACGCACTCTGCTCATTGGCGCCCCAGGTTGCGCGGTTGAGCAGGAAAATGTCGGATGGCGAAAGCGTGGCCGCATCGGCAGCGCCGCACCCAACCGATGTGGCAAACAATAGCATCGTCAATCTGAGCAAAAAATTAACGCTGAACATCTCGTTTTCTTCTCAATCATGACATTTTCGAGAGAATGCCGAATGGAGCATTCTTCGATCATGGGCCGTCATCGGCCAGTCACTCGCCGCCGCGTCCTCGATCGGTTCAACCCTATACTTTCAGGGCATCAAAATGTGTTTCAAACCATCTCACATCGCAAAAGGCCCGTTATGACGGCATCGACCGGCTTTCGTGGTAGGGTTTTATTGTGAAATCGCGGGAGTACGGATGATACGACAGAGACACGCGCTGCCGGGGTTTCGCGTCACGTTGGCTTTCACGCTGCTCTATGTCGGCCTGATCGTGGTGGTGCCGCTGGCCGGGCTGGTGGCCAAGGCCGCGAGCCTGGATGGATCCGCGATCCTGACCCTGTTGAGCAACCCGCGAACCTTGGCCGCCTTTCGCGTCAGCTTCTGCACAGCGGCGGCGGCGTCTCTGATCAATCTGCCGCTCGGCCTGCTGCTGGCCTGGACCTTGACGCGCTACCGCTTCCCTGGCCGCGCCGTGCTGGATGCGCTGATCGACCTGCCCTTCGCCCTGCCCACCGCGGTGGCCGGCGTGGCGCTGACCACATTGTATGTCGATGACGGTTGGGTCGGCGCGCCGTTGGCGCGGATCGGTGTCACGGTGGCGTTCACCCCGCTCGGTATCGGCGTGGCGCTGCTGTTCGTGGGCCTGCCCTTCGTGGTGCGCAGCCTGCAGCCTGTCATGGCGGCGTTGGGGCGGGAATCAGAGGAGGTGGCGCTGACCTTGGGCGCCTCGCCCTGGCAGATCTTCAGACGGGTGATCTTGCCGCCGTTATTACCCGCCGCTGTCACCGGCGTCGGATTGGCCTTCGCCCGCGCGGTGGGCGAATACGGCTCAGTCATCTTCATCGCTGGTAACCGGCCGATGGTCTCCGAGATCGTGCCGCTGCTGATCGTGGCGAAGCTGGAACAGTTCGATTACCCCGGTGCTGCGGTATTGGGCTCGGCCATGCTGGTGCTGTCGCTGCTGATCCTGCTGGCCCTGGGCCGACTGCAAAATCGGGAACCGGCGTGACCGGGGCGACTGGCGCGATGCGCGGCATCGGCGAGCCGGCCTGGATCCGCGTCGGCCTGACCGTCGCCTGCGTGGCGGTGATGGGCCTGCTGCTGGCGCTGCCGCTGGTCCTGGTATTCGTCGAGGCGTTCTCGAAAGGCGCCGCTTTCCTGTGGGCCTCGCTCTCCGAGCCGGATGCCGTGGCCGCGATCCGGCTCACCCTGCTGGTGGCGGCGCTCGCGGTGCCTATCAACACCGTGTTCGGCCTGACAGCGGCTTGGTGCGTCTCGCGCTTTCGTTTCCTGGGCCGGGGCGCGTTGGTGGCGCTGATCGAACTGCCGTTCTCGATATCCCCCGTCATATCCGGCCTGGCCTATGTATTGCTGTTCGGCCTGCAAGGCTGGTTCGGTCCGTTGTTGGAACGCCAGGGCATCCACATCATCTTCGCCGTGCCCGGCATCGTGCTGGTCACCGTGTTCGTCACCTCGCCCTTCGTCGCCCGCCAGTTGATGCCGCTGATGGCGGCACAGGGCGTGGCCGAGGAGGAGGCGGCGCTCACCTTGGGGGCCTCGGGCTGGCAGATGTTCTGGCGTGTTACTCTGCCGCGAATCGGCTGGGCACTGCTGACCGGCGTGCTGCTGTGCACCGCCCGCGCAATGGGCGAATTCGGCGCGGTGTCGGTCGTGTCCGGCCATATCAGGGGACTGACCGACACGATGCCGCTTCATATCGAGATCCTCTACAACGAGTACCAGGTCGCCGCCGCCTTCGCGATGTCGGCTCTCTTGACGTGCCTGGCGCTGGTCACGATCGCGCTCCGCGGCGTGCTGGAATGGCGCAGCAACGCAGCCACGCAGCGCGGCCAGCGCGCGGTGCGGGTGCGCGCATGATCCGCATGCAGGGCATTGTCCGCGCGTTCGGACCCGGCCACGTTCTGGACGGCATCGACCTGGAGATCGCCCGCGGCAGCTTCGTGGCGCTGCTTGGCCCCTCCGGCTCTGGCAAAACCACCTTGCTGCGAATCATGGCGGGGCTCGACCGCCCCGACGCCGGAACGCTGTTCATCGACGGCAAGGACGCCACCAACCTGCGCCCCGGCGCCCGCCAGGTCGGCTTCGTCTTCCAGGGCTACGCGCTGTTCAACCACATGACGGTGTTCGAGAACGTGGCATTCGGCCTGCACGTCAAACCCCGCGCAAACCGGCCCAACAAGGTGGAAATACGCCAAAAGGTGGAAGACCTGCTGGCGATGATGCAACTGGACGGCCTCGGCCCGCGCTTGCCAAGCCAGCTCTCCGGCGGCCAGCAGCAGCGCGTGGCCCTGGCCCGCGCGCTGGCGGTCGAGCCGCTCATTCTCTTGCTGGACGAGCCGTTCGGCGCACTGGACCAAGACGTGCGCCAAAGCCTCCGCGAAGAACTGCGCAAGCTGCACGACCGCCTGGGCCTGACCACGGTCTTCGTCTCCCACGACCAGGACGAAGCCCACGCGCTCGCCGACCGCGTGGTCCTCCTCGATCACGGCCGGATCAAAACCTCGTAGGTCGGGCACCGCCGACATCTCCGCGTATGCCCGATCTACGAAAAATCACTTGTCTTACACGCCGCCGATGAAATCCCGCTTGGCCAATGGCACGCCGTTGTGGCGCAAAATGTCGTAGGCGGTGGTGACGTGGAACATCACGTTCGGGATCACCCAGCCCAGCAGGTAATCCGCGCCGGTGAAGTTCATCTCCCGCGGCCCGGCCTTGAAGCTGATGGCCTTCGCGTCGCTGCCCTCGATGGCGCTTGCGGGGACGCCCTCCATGAAGGCCACCGTCTTGGCGATGCGCGCCTGCAGCTCTTCCAGCGTGGTTTCAGTGTCCTCGAACTTCGGGATCTCCACGCCGGCGAGGCGGGCAACCCCACCTTTGCTCATGTCGGTCGCCACCTGCACCTGGCGGGCGAGGGCGAACATATCCGGTGCCAGGCGGGCGCTCACGAAAATCGACGGGTCGATCTTGCGTTCGGCGGCGTTGGCGGCGGCCTTGCCGAGGTTCTTTGAAAGCGCTTCGAGCATCTGCTTCAGCAGTGGCACCGAGGCGGTGTAGATCGAGACGGTCATTACAGGCTTCCTCCCTTGCGGCCGGCCTGTGCGCCCAGGCGCAGGCGCAGCGCGTTCAGCTTGATGAATCCCTGGGCGTCGAACTGGTCGTAGGCGCCCTGGTCCTCCTCGAAGGTGACAACCTTCATGGAATGCAGGGAGTTGGGGCTCTCCCGGCCGATACAGGTGCAGTTGCCCTTGTAGAGCTTCAGCCGCACGCGGCCGGACACGGATTTCTGGCTTTCGTCGATCGCCGCCTGCAACATCCGCCGCTCGGGCGAAAACCAAAATCCATTGTAGATCAGCTCGGCATATTTCGGCATCAGGCTGTCCTTGAGATGCCCGACCTCAC
Source organism: Rhodospirillales bacterium (assembly GCA_043732745.1). Classification (GTDB taxonomy): domain Bacteria; phylum Pseudomonadota; class Alphaproteobacteria; order Acetobacterales; family Acetobacteraceae; genus CAIQQQ01. Next base: position 12,592 of record JAYTHH010000325.1, on the reverse strand, counting down.
GATCCAACGTGATCGATTCAATGCTCCGATGGGCCACATAAAGAATGGTGCCGCCGGGCGTTTCATAGATCCCGCGGGACTTCATGCCCACGAAGCGGTTCTCCACCAGATCGAGCCGCCCGATGCCGTTGGCCTTGCCCAGTTCGTTCAGCTTCGTCAGCAAATTCGCCGGCGACAAGCGCACCCCATCGATATGCGTGGGATCGCCCTTTTCGAAATCGATCGAGATCACCGTCGCGCGGTCCGGCGCATCCTCTGGGCTGATGGTGCGCTGATACACCATCTCGTCCGCCTCGATCGCCGGATCCTCCACCACCTTGCCCTCGGACGACGAGTGCAGAAGATTGGCATCCACCGAGAACGGCGCCTCGCCGCGTTTGTCCTTGGTAATCGGGATCTGGTGGGTCTGGGCGAATTCCAAAAGCTTGGTGCGGCTGGTCAGGTCCCATTCCCGCCAAGGTGCTATCACCGTCACGTCCGGCTTCAGCGCGTAATAGGCGAGTTCAAAACGGACCTGGTCGTTGCCCTTGCCGGTGGCACCGTGGGCGACGGCATCGGCGCCGACCATTTCTGCAATCTCGATCTGGCGCTGGGCGATCAACGGCCGCGCGATGGAGGTGCCGAGCAGATACTGCCCCTCATACAGTGCGTTGGCGCGGAACATCGGGAAGACGAAATCGCGGACAAAAGTTTCACGCAGATCGTCCACGAAGATCTCCTTGATGCCGAACAGCTCTGCCTTCTTGCGCGCCGGCTCCAACTCCTCGCCCTGGCCAAGATCGGCGGTGAACGTCACCACCTCGCATTCATACGTTGTTTGCAGCCAGCGCAGGATGACGCTTGTGTCGAGCCCCCCGGAATAGGCGAGCACAACCTTCTTGACGTCTTTCACGCGCACGGCGGATCTCCTGAGCATTGAAACTGGCGCGGTGCGCCAGGGCATTTCACAGCCGGCGCGGTGCGCCGGGGCATTTCGAAGCCGGCACGTAGCGCCGGGTGACGGTTTTGTGCAACCCGTCCCCGACGTTCGTTCCAACGGCCCGGCCGTCAATCCACGATCAGCGATGTCTTCTTGGTGTCGCGCATGGTGGCATACACCACGAAGGAGATGCCGATCAGCACGGTCACATACCAGTAGAACCAGCTCTCATGCCCGGCATCCTTGAACGACAGCGCGATCAAGGGCGCGGTGCCGCCGAACATCGACGCCGCCAGCGCATACGGAAAGCCCACGCCCAGGGCGCGCACGTTGGCAGGGAACAGCTCGGCCTTCACCACTGCGTTGATCGACGTATAGCCGGTGACCACCACCAACGCTGCGAGGCTCAGCAACAACGCCGTGGTGTAGTCCCGCGTGCCAGACAGCACGGTCAGCAGCGGTACGGTGCCGAGGGTCCCGAAAATACCGAAGAACATCAGCACCGGCCTGCGGCCCACACGGTCCGAAATCGCGCCGGCCAGCGGCTGCAGGCAGGCGAAGATCAGCAACGTGATGAACGAGATCTGCGTCGCCTGGTCGCGGGTCAGCTTCACCGTGTTGACCAGGAAGGCCGGCATATAGGTGGTGTAGGTGTAGAACGCCGTGGTTCCCCCCATCGTCAGGCCAAACACGAGGGCCACGGCGCGGGGATGCTTCAGCAGTTCGCCGAACGGATTGGGGCGCTTGGTCTCCAAAGCCTTGGCCCTGGTGAACTCCGTCGACTCCTCAAGCCCACGACGAAGATACAGGCCGAACACCGCACACGCCGCCCCGATATAGAACGGCACCCGCCAGCCCCAGGCTTCCAACTCGGCGCCGGTGAACTGCGACTGCATGATGAGCAAGGTGAGGCTGCCCAGCACCTGGCCCCCGATGAGGGTCACATACTGGAAGCTGCTGTAGAAGCCACGGTTCTTTGCCCCCGCGACTTCACTGAGATAGGTGGCGGACGCTCCATATTCGCCGCCGAGCGAGACGCCCTGCACCAGGCGCGCGGCCAGCAGCAGAATGGGCGCCCACACGCCGGCGGTGGCGTAGGTGGGGGCGACGGCGATCATCAGCGAGCCCACGCACATCAAGGTGACGGACAGGCTGAGCGCCGCGCGGCGGCCGGCACGATCGGCATAGGCGCCTAGCACCCAGCCGCCCACCGGGCGGATCAGGAAGCCGATGGCATAGATGCCGAAGGTGTTAAGAAGCTGCGCGGTCGGGTTCGAATTGGGGAAGAACGATTTTGCAAAGTACAGCGCGAAGAAATTATAGATGTAAAAATCGTACCATTCGATAAGATTGCCGATCGACCCGCCGAGAATGGACTTGATGCGGTGGCCCATCGTAACGTCTGAGCCGGACTGGACGGTGGTCGACATCGATCTTTCCCCAAAACAAGTCCCATCAGCATAGCCCCTCTCTCCCGCGATGGAAGAGAGGGGGGCAGCCGATCAAACCGATGTAGCAACCTTCGCCTGATGCGCCGCAATCGTCGCGATATCCACGATCTGGCTCACCGATGCATCCATCGGCAGCAACTGCACGGCGTGCGACAGGCCGATCAGCAACGGCCCGATCGTGCCGCCGCCGCCAAGCCGTGGCGCCAGGCGCGACGTGATGTGGGACGAATGCAGGCCCGGCATCACCAGGATGTTGGCGGGGCCGGTCAGGCGACAGAACGGATAAAGCTTCCGGTAGCCCTCATCCAGCGCCACATCCGGGCTCATCTCGCCGTCATATTCGAAATCGACGCCCATGGTATCGAGCAGCGCCACGGCCTCGCGCATCGCGTTCCCCGTGGGGTGCATCGGGGTGCCGAAGGTGGAGTGCGACAGCAGTGCCACGCGCGGCTCATGGCCCAGCTGGCGCGCGGCGGCGGCGGCGCCCACCACGATATCGGCCAACTGCCGCGGGTTGGGGCGCTCATGGATCAGCGTGTCGGCAATGAAGATCGAACGACCCTGCTCGCCCAGCATCAGCGTGAGGCCGAACGAGACGGCGCCCTCGGCGGTGTCGATGGCGTGGCCGATATCGTCCAGGCAGACCGAGGCCGAGCGTGTAAGGCCGGTGACCATCGCATCCGCATCGCCGGTGGCGACCATGCAGGCGGCGAAGATGTTGCGGTCCTGGTTCACGACGCGCTGGCAGTCCCTTTGCATCATGCCGCGGCGCTGCAGGCGACCATACAGGAACGCCGCGTAGTCGGCATTGCGATGCGACAGGCGGGCGTTGTGGATCTCGATTCCGTCGATGTCGCCCAGGCCCAGGCTGGCCATCGTGTTGCGGACCCGATCTTCGCGGCCGATCAGGATCGGCGTCCCGTAGCCGGCATTCCGGAAAGCCACGGCGGCGCGAACGATCTTGGCCTCCTCGCCCTCGGCAAACACCACGCGGCGCGGCGTGGCGCGCACGCTTTCCATGATGGCGTCCAGCGCGTTGGCGGTGGGGTCGAGACGGCCGGACAACTCGCGGGCATATTTGCGCAGGTCGGCAATGGGCTTGCGGGCCACGCCGCTGTCCATCGCGGCCTTGGCCACGGCGGGCGACAGGCGCGAGATCAAACGTGGGTCGAAAGCGTTGGGGATGATGTATTCGGGGCCGAACATCAGCCGCTTGCCGGCGATCGCGCCGGAGCCGGCCGTCGCGACCTCGTCGGGCACGTCCTCCCGCGCCAGCTGGGCCAATGCCTCGGCGGCAGCGATCTTCATCGCCTCGTTGATGGTGCTGGCACGCACGTCCAGCGCGCCGCGGAAGATATAGGGGAAGCCCAGGACGTTGTTGACCTGGTTGGGATAGTCCGAACGCCCGGTGGCGATGATGGCGTTCGGGCTGATGGCACGGGCCTCCTCGGGGGTAATTTCCGGGTCGGGGTTGGCCATCGCGAAGATGATCGGCTTGTCGGCCATCACGCCCACCATTTCAGGCGTCAGCGCGCCCTTGGCGGACAGACCGAAGAAGGCGTCAGCACCCACCAGGGCCTGGAACAGGGTGCGGGCGTCGGTCTTGATGGCGTGGGCGGATTTCCACTGGTTCATCCCCTCCATGCGGCCCTGGTAGACAACGCCCTTGGTGTCGCACAGCGTGATGTTCTGCGGATGCGCGCCCATCGCCTTCAACAGCTCAACACACGCGATGGCGGCGGCACCGGCGCCGTTGACCACCAGCTTGACGGTCTTCAGCTCACGTCCGGTCAAAAAGCACGCGTTGATCAGCCCGGCGGCGGCAACGATGGCGGTGCCGTGCTGGTCGTCGTGGAAGACCGGAATGTCCATCAGCTCGCGCAGCCGCTGCTCGACGATGAAGCACTCTGGCGCCTTGATGTCTTCGAGGTTAATGCCGCCGAAGCTGGGGCCGAGATAGCGGACGCAGTTGATGATCTGGTCCACGTCCTCGGTGTCGATGCACAAATCGATGCCATCGACATCGGCAAAGCGCTTGAATAGCGCCACCTTGCCCTCCATCACCGGCTTGGACGCCAGCGCGCCCAGGTTGCCCAATCCCAGCACGGCGGTGCCGTTGGACACTACGGCCACCATGTTGCCCTTGGTGGTATAGTCGTAGGCCAAGGACGGATCACGATGGATATGCAGGCAGGGCTCGGCCACGCCCGGCGAATAGGCCAGCGACAGATCGCGTGCCGTGGTGATGGGCTTGGAGATGCGCGTCTCCAGTTTGCCCGGCCGGCCAGAGCGGTGAAGGGCCAGAGCCTCCTCAGCTGAAACCCGCGTTGTGCGCGAATCGTAAGGGTCGGCGATGCCGTCGGCCATTTTTTTAATCCTTGGGCGAGCGTTTCCTGAAGGACCAATGTGACGGCGCTTTTCGCAGGGGGCAACCCAGCCGCTTCGCAGGTGCGGCCTGCATCTGGTAGGGGTTGGGAATGACTGTCCCCAAATCTTCGATTCCAGACGGCGCGACCCCAGCCATGGCACAATGGTTTGCGCTAAAAGCGGAGAACCCGGACGCGTTGCTGTTCTTTCGGATGGGCGACTTTTATGAATTGTTCTTCGAGGATGCCGATGCGGCCTCCGCTGCGCTCGACATCGCGCTCACCCATCGCGGCGAGCATGCAGGAAAACCAATCCAAATGTGCGGCGTTCCCGCGCATGCGGCGGATGCCTACCTCGCCCGCCTGATCCGGCGCGGCTTTCGCGTGGCGGTGGGCGAGCAGATGGAAGACCCAAAATTGCGCGTGGGCAAGGCGCCGATCCGCCGCGCCGTGGTGCGGCTGGTGACGCCGGGCACGTTGACCGAGGAGACCCTGCTCGATTCCAGCCGGCCCAACCTGCTGCTGGGCCTGGTGGCCGAGGGCCTCGGCGTGGGGGCGGCTTGGCTGGACATGTCGACCGGGCTGTTCGAGACGCAGGCCTTGGGACGCGGCGGGGTCGGTGGCCTGCTCGGGCGTCTCGACCCGGCGGAGATCCTGGCGCTGGGCGATATCGACCTGGGCGACATGGCACAGCGTCGGACGCCAGATGCCATTGCCCCCCCCGCCGAGCGGGCGCGGCTGCTGGTGGCAGGCGCGTTTCAGGCGGCAAGCCTGGATGCGTTCGGCCAGTTCTCCGATGGTGAGGCGCGCGCGGCTGCGATGCTGCTCGACTATATAAAGCTCACTCAGGCCGGCGCGATGCCCCGCCTGTCGCGGCCGGTGCCGCAGGGCGAGACCGGGCGGCTGGAGCTGGACGCCGCCACCCGTGCCAGCCTCGAGATCGCCCGTGCCCGCGATGGCGGCACGGCGCACACGCTGTTGGCGAGCGTGCAGAAAACGCTGACCGCCGCGGGCAGTCGGATGCTGGGCGAGTGGCTGGCAGCACCGCTCACCAATGCGGCGGCCATCGCGCGGCGTCAGGACGGCTGGGCCTGGATGCTGACCGCGCCGGATGCTGCCGCCAGCTTCCGCGTCGCCTTGCGCGGTGTGCCGGACATGGCGCGCGCCTTGGGGCGGCTGTCGCTCGGGCGGGGCGGACCTCGCGATCTCGCGGCTCTCTGTCACGGCATGAACGCGGCGCAGACAGTGGCCGCCGTGCTCGACGATCCGCTGCCGCCGTTGCTGGCCGAAGCGCGTGACGCGCTGACGGTGCCGCCAGTGCTGCACGATCTGCTGACCCGCGCGCTGCCCAACCCGGCGCCGTTGCGGCTGGAGGACGGCGCCATCGCACCAGGCTTTGACGGCGAGCTGGACGCGCATCGGGCGTTGCGTGATGACAGCCGGCGAGTGATCGCCGGCATGCAGATGGATTTCGCCCAGCGCTTCGGCGTGGCGAGCCTGAAGATCAAGCACCACGCCCAGCTCGGCTACATCATCGAGGCGCCGGCCATCGCGGTGGAAAAACTGCGCGACCGGCCGGAGCTGACCCTGCGCCAGGGCATGGCCAATGGCGCTCGCTTCACCACGCCCGAACTGTCCGATCTCGACCGCCGCATCACCGAGGCCGCCGATCTCGCGATGGCCCGTGAGCGCCTTGTGTTCGCGCATCTCGTCGAATCGGCACTGGCCGAGGCGGATGCGCTTGCCGCCTGTGCCGACGCCTTGGCGCTGATCGACGTGGCACAGAGTGCTGCAAGGCTGGCTGAGCCGGGCACCTGGTGTCGCCCGTTGATGTCAGACGACACCGCGTTCCACGTGAAGGCCGGCCGTCATCCGGTGGTGGAGCAGGCCATTGCCGGGCAGGCCGCCTTCGTGCCGAACGACTGCACGCTCGCGCCCGCCTGCCGCGTGCTGCTGCTGACCGGCCCGAACATGGCCGGGAAATCCACCTTTCTGCGACAGAACGCACTGATCGTGGTGCTGGCGCAGGCTGGGCTGCCGGTGCCGGCTGCCAGCGCAGAGATTGGCGTGGTCGACCGTCTGTTCTCCCGCGTGGGCGCCGCGGATGACCTGGCGCGCGGCCGCTCCACCTTCATGGTGGAAATGACCGAGACGGCGTCCATCCTGCATCAGGCGGGCCCACGCTCGCTGGTGGTGGTGGACGAGATCGGTCGCGGCACGGCGACATTGGACGGGCTGGCGATCGCCTGGGCGGTGTTGGAGCAGATCCACAACGCGGTGCGCTGCCGCACCATCTTCGCCACGCATTTTCATGAATTGAGCGGACTGTCAGGCGAATTGCCCAATCTTGCGCCGCACGCCATGCGGGTGAAGGAATGGCGCGGCGACGTGGTGTTCCTGCACGAGGTGGCGCGAGGTGCTGCCGGGCGTAGCTGGGGCGTGCACGTGGCGCAGCTCTCGGGCGTGCCGGCGCCCGTCGTCAAACGTGCCGGCCAGTTGCTGGCGGCGCTGGAAAACCGCGCTGGACGGCTGACCGACGCTGCGAGCCTGCCGCTGTTCGCCCAGCGATCAGAACCCGAAACACCACTGCCGCCACCGCCGCCGGACCCGCTTCGGGCCGCGCTCGACGCGCTCGATCCGGACCGAATGAGCCCGCGTGAGGCGTTGGATGAAATCTATCGACTTCATAAGCTGTCACGCGCGGCGATGTCCGACTAACATCATACCGATGTTGCCACCGACCCCCCTTCCGCGCGCCGTCGAGGCCGCCACCGCCATGTTGCAAGACGCGCTCGCCGCGTTGTCCTTCGACGTTGCCAGCCCCGTGCCGCGCGATGCAGCGCTCGGTGTCTTCCGGCGCCACCTCGCCCGCATCCAGAACGACGTGCAGGATCTGTTCGAGCAGGGCACGCTGACGGGGCTGCCGGCGGCGCGGAGATTGGCCAATCTGACGGATGGGCTGATCCAGAGACTGCATATCTACGCTGCCGAACTCCAACTGGCCTATCCGGCCCGCAAGGGCCTGGCCATCGCCGCCACCGGGGGCTACGGACGGCGGGTTCTGGCGCCGTTCAGCGATATCGACCTGCTGTTCCTCACGCCCGGCGAGCCCTCTCCGCAGACGCTCCGCGTGGTCGAGTTCATGCTGTATTTCCTGTGGGATCTCGGCCTGAAGGTGGGCCACGCCACGCGCTCGGTGGCGGATTGCCTGGCGGAGGCCGAGGCCGACACCACGGTGCGCACGTCGCTGCTCGATGCGCGGCTGCTGGCCGGGGACTGCGATCTCTACACCGATTTCGCCACGCAGTTCGAAGCCTGCCGGGTGAGCCACACCGCCACCTTCGTCGCCGCCAAGCAGGCAGAACGTGACGCGCGGCACCGCCGTTATGGCGACAGTCCGTTCGTGGTGGAGCCCAACATCAAGGAAGGCCGCGGCGGGCTGCGCGACCTGCAGACGCTGTATTGGCTGGCGCGGTCGATCTACGGCATCAACACCATAGCCCAGCTGGCCGATCCGGATGGCCCCGCCCACGGCATCATCACCACCATCGAGGCCCGCATGGCGCTGCGGAGCTGGGATTTCCTGTGGTCCCTGCGGTTTCACCTGCATTACGTGGCCGGTCGGGCCGAAGACCGCCTCACCTTCGACCTGCAACCCGTGGTCGGCGCCCGCATGGGCTACACGCGCCATGGCCGGCAGGATGGGGTGGAGCGCTTCATGCGCCACTATTTCCTGACGGCGCGCGAGGTCACGCGGCTGACGCATGTGCTGGAGCCTGCCTTGCTGCGCGCAGCACTCGGCCCACCGGCGGTAGCGCCTGAGACGGATGCCAGCATGATCGCCGCTGGTTTCGTGCTCGCCGACGGCCAATTGCTGCTGGCAAAGGGGCGGGACTTCAAGGACGAGCCGATCCTGATGCTGCGCATCCTGCAGCAGGCGCGCGACCGCGATCTGGTGCTGCATCCGCTGGCGATGCGCGCGCTGATCCGCAACGAGCGCCGCGCCATCGGGCTGCGCGGCAAGCCAGAAGCGGCTGCGATCTTCATGGACCTGTTATGCGGTCGCGATGCCGAGCACAACCGCGCCGATGGCGCGCGCTGGATGAAGATCCTCAACGAGACCGGCTTTCTGGGCCGCTTCATCCCGGACTGGGCCCGCATCGTGGGCCAGATGCAGTTCGACACCTATCACGTGTTCACGGTGGACGAGCACACGATCGAGGCGATCCGCGTGCTGAACACACTGGAACGCGGCGAACTCTCCGACATTGCGCCGGTGGCGTCCGGCCTGGTGGATCATCTGGAATCGCGGCGCGCCCTGTATGTGGCGATGCTGCTGCACGACATTGCCAAGGGCCGCGGCGGCGACCATTCCGAACTTGGCGCCGAGCTGGCGTTGGAAGTGTGTCCAGCACTCGGGCTTTCAGCTGAAGAGACCGAGACGGTGTCTTGGCTGGTGCTGCACCACCTGATGCTGAGCCAGACCGCGTTCAAGCGCGACATCGACGACCCCAAAACCATTCTCGACCTCGCCGACACCATCCAATCACCAGAACGCCTGCGCCTGCTGCTGGTGCTGACGGTGGCCGACATGCGCGCCGTGTCGTCCAAAGTGTGGAACGGCTGGAAGGCCACGCTCCTTCGCGAGTTGTTCGCCCGCGTGGCGGAGGTTCTGGCCGGCGGCCTGGCCACGACGGAGCGCGACGTGCGCGTGGCGCGCGCCAAGCAGGCAGTGGCGGCACTGCTGCCAGACTGGTCCGAGGCCGATCTCGATCATTTCCAGGCGCTGGGCTATGGCGGCTACTGGCTGTCCTTCGACCCCGAAACCCACGCGCGGCACGCCAGCCTGATCCGCGAGGCGGAACGTCGGAAGGCGCCGCTGACCGTCGAGACGCAGCCGCTGCCCGCCCGGGCGGTCACGGAAGTGATGGTCTACGCCGCCGACCACGCCGGCCTGTTCAGCCGCATCGCCGGAGCATTGGCCGTCGCAGGCGCTTCCATCGTCGACGCCCGCATCCACACCCTCACCAACGGCATGGCGCTTGACACGTTCTGGATCCAGGACGCCGCCGGCGGCGCCTTCGACCAGCCGCATCGGCTGGCACGGCTCTATGTGTTGATCGAGCAGGCCCTCTCCGGCCGCCTGCGCCTGGCTACCGAGATCCGCAAAATATCAACCGCCCTGCTCGGCCGCCGCATGCGCGCCATCCACGTTCCGCCGCGTGTGGTGATCGATAACCGCGCCAGCAACACCTACACCGTGCTGGAGGTGAACGGCCGCGACCGCCCGGGCCTGCTGCACGACGTGACGTCGGCGATCAGCGACGCCGGCCTGCAGATCGGCTCGGCGCATGTCACCACCTACGGCGTGCGCGCGGTGGACGTTTTCTATGTGAAGGATGTGTTCGGCCTGAAGATCGAGAACGACCGCAAGCTGAGCCAGTTGCGTGAGGCGCTTCTGGCAGCACTCATCACGCCGGATGAGGCGCCACCGGTTGTGGTGCCCGTCACAAAGCGCAGGCGCGTCGCCGAAGCGTGATCGGAAGGTGGACTTTGTTCGCCCTGCGGCCGGCGTGTGGCAAAAGGCTCAAAATGGGCGGGTGTTCAGTTGATCGACAAAGCCGCATATGAAGGCGAAATTCAAATGCCGCCGTACGATCCGAAGGGAAGCCGATGATGTCGCGACCGATTACAAATCGTATCGATGAGCATGATGGCTTCAAGTTTCGATGCCCAACCGATCTGGCCCGCACACCACTTCACGTTCGCCGTGCCTTGCTTGTCGGCGTTTGCACCGCAAGTCATATGGTCGGGTTTCTGTTCGAGATGTACCAAATCGAAAGCGATTTTGTACATATCGGTGCAATCGCAGATCCTGATGCACAATTGCCACGACCGGTTGCCGACTATGATTTCCAGATCCTTATCCTGCCTCTCGACCATCTCATGCCAGCCCATCATTATTTCCATATGCGCTATTCCGACCCCCAGGCAGAAGCTGCGAGGTTCGATGGCGGCGTCTCGGAACTGCACAGATTGCTTGACCACGGAATGCGCTGGAACCGTGAGTATGGTTTGCTGACGTTCGTGGGCAACCTGTTGGTGCCGCAGATCAATCCGGTGGGACGTTTTCAGCCGCGCTATGATCTGCGTAATCCTCGGTATTTTGTGGAAAAGCTCAATGAAACGCTGATACTTTCGGTCGAACAGGAGAAAAACTCTTATATTTTAGATATAGATGGGATCGTTAGTACTTTTGGTAAGAAATATGTTCAAGACGACTATATTTGGTCGGATAGTCATGGCGCATTTATTACGGATATGGAGCATCTAGAGTTTGAAAGCAAACGAGAGGATATATCAAAAAGACTTGAAGAGCTTGGGCCAATAACAAATTACTATTCTGTAGATACAGATAAATGCTACCGCGCGCTCTGTGAAGAGATAATTCAAATGTATCGTGCTGTGCGTCAAATTGATGCAGTGAAGCTTGTGGTTATCGACCTTGATGACACCGCATGGCGCGGCGTGGCGGCCGAGGAAAATCAGTCTCGGGAGCACCTCACGACCGGTTGGCCGATAGGGTTCATTGAAGCACTGATGTACCTCAAGCGACGCGGCGTTTTGTTATCGATTATTAGCAAAAACGATCCCATCACGGCACAAAATGCGTGGGACTATGCTTATGGTGCGTTTTTGCCTCTGAGCAACTTTGTTTCTCCTAAAATAAATTGGGAAATAAAATCAGAGAATATGGAAAAAATTCTTTCTGATACGAATCTTCTACCCAAAAATGTTCTTTATATCGATGATAATCCAGCCGAGCGGGATGCGATGACGGTGGCATTCCCTGACATCCGCGTTTTGGGGGCCAATCCATATTACCTACGCCGGATCCTGTTGTGGTCTGCCGAGTTACAGCAGGTTCATATTTCCGACGAATCTGACCGGCGAACCGAAATGGTCCACCATCAGGTCGAGCGTGAGGCCACAAAACGCAAAATGACTCATGATGAGTTTCTGGCGACGTTGGATTTGAAGGTCACGGTATCGGCGGTGCGCAGCGTTGACGATGCGAAGTTTCCGCGGATGTTTGAATTACTGAACAAAACCAGTCAGTTCAATACAACTGGGCGGCGCTGGACCCATAGTGAATTTATCGAGCAGTTCGAGGCAGGGATCTCAGGCATCGTCCTGGACGTAACCGACAGATTTACCAATTACGGCTCTGTCTGTGTAATTCTTTTGATCGGCAATGCCATGCTGCAAATTGTCATGAGTTGCCGGGTCATCGGAATGGATGTCGAGACGGCGGCGATTGCTTTGGTAGAGGATCAGGTTCGGTCGCTAGGATTTGATACAATCACGGCTTCCGCCATCGAAACGCCGTCAAATGTCCTGTCCCGCGGTGTTTTTGCAAAAGTGGGCTACGTTACGAACGGCCTCGTCTGGAGCAGATGCTTGGCAGCGGCGATCACGGTCCCAACGCATATTGCCTCGGTGAGCACACAGGGCTTGGCGTTCGCTTCAGTTCGGTGATCGAAGTATGGCCCAGGCTCCCATGATAGCCAGATATGTTCAGTTTGGTTCCTGTTGGCCACTACTCCCCACAGCAGATATCGAGCGCACGCGCCAAGGTGGCGGGTGTCATCTCGTCCTGGCTGCTGTTGAGTGCCATGTAGCTTTGGCCACGCAGCGCAGACATCTGGAAGAAGCAAGCGCGCATAGAGCCATTGCCATCCAACTCCACATTCAGCTGGCGGACTCAAGTTTGGTAGCGAACACCCCCGGCTGTCCTGATAGTTTAGGATGGTTGGATGGCAGTTCCGAGACGCAGGCTGACGGTCATTGACCGC
>JAYTHH010000324.1:0-3663 GCA_043732745.1 Rhodospirillales bacterium | reverse complement strand
CCGGTGCCGAAGAGGACGAGACGCGCCGCAGGCCTGGTGGATTGCCGGGTGCCGCGGCTCGGAAAGTGCCGGCACCTGCCGCCAAGAAGGTTGGCGATCATCGTCGTCCTGGCCGCATCGACGTGCAGGCCGCCATCGAGGGTGAGGACGATCGCGTTCGCAGCCTCGCCTCGGTTCGTCGTCAGCGCGAGCGTGATCGTCGCCAGGCTGAATTGGAGCGTCTGCGCGCCGACCAGGTAAAGGTGGTCCGCGAGGTTGTGCTGCCGGATCATATCACGGTGCAGGAACTCGCCAACCGCATGGCCGCCCGTGCGCCCGAGGTGATCAAGTCGCTTATGAAAATGGGCGTGATGGCCACCATCACCCAGAGCCTGGATGCCGACACCGCCGAGCTGGTGGTGCAGGAATTCGGCCACAAGGTGAAGCGCGTGTCCGAGGATGACGTGGAAATCGGCCTGCAGGGTCCGGTGGACATCGATACCGACATGGTGCCGCGTGCGCCTGTGGTGACGATCATGGGCCATGTCGATCACGGCAAGACCTCGTTGCTCGATGCGTTGCGCAAGGCGAACGTGGTGTCTGGCGAGGCCGGTGGCATCACCCAGCATATCGGCGCCTATCAGGTCGAACTGCCAGCCGGCGAGAAGATCACCTTTATCGACACGCCGGGCCATGAGGCGTTTACCGCCATGCGCTCGCGCGGCGCTTCGGTGACGGATATCGTCATTCTGGTGGTTGCTGCCGATGACGGCGTGATGCCGCAGACGATCGAGGCCATCAAGCACGCCCAGGCGGCCGGTGCGCCGATCATCGTGGCCATCAACAAGATGGATAAGCCGGACGCCAATCCGCAGAAGGTGCGCGAGGAGCTGCTGAGCTACGACATCGTCGTGGAAGATCTCGGCGGCGAGACGATGGACGTGCCGTTGTCGGCGAAGACCAAGATGGGTCTGGACAAGCTGACCGAGGCCATCTCGCTGCAGGCCGAAATTCTGGACCTTCGCGCCAATCCGGATCGTGCGGCCGAAGGCTCCGTGATTGAAAGCCGCCTGGATCGCGGTCGCGGTCCGGTGGCGACGGTGCTGGTGCAGAAAGGCACGTTGAAGACCGGCGATATCGTGGTGGCTGGCGCCGAGTGGGGCCGGGTGCGCGCGATGCTGGACGACAAGGGCCGGCAGATGAAGTCGGCAGGGCCGTCCACGCCCGTTGAGATCCTGGGTCTGGCCGGCGTTCCGCAGGCGGGCGAGCCGTTTGTGGCCGTGGAGAACGAGGGCCGCGCCAAGGAGATCAGCGAACTGCGTCAGCGTCGTATTCGCGACAAGAATGCGGGTGTGATGACGGCGGCGCGTGGCACGCTGGATGAGATGCTGGCGCGTATTCAGGCTGGTGTTCAGAAAGAGGTTGCTGTTCTGATCAAGGCAGACGTGCAGGGCTCGGCCGAGGCGATACAGGCCACCGTGCTGAAGCTGGCGCATGAGGAAGTGCGTGTGCGGGTGATCAACGCGACTGTGGGCCAGATCACCGAGAGCGACATCCAGTTGGCCAAGGCCTCCAGCGCCGTGATTATCGCGTTCAACGTGCGTGCGACGACGCAGGCGCGTGAGATGGCGACGCGCGATGGCGTGGATATCCGCTACTACTCGATCATCTATGACGTGGCTGACGATGTTGAGAAGCTGGTGCGCGGCAAGGTTGCCCCGAAGGCGCGTGAGCGTTTCCTGGGCTATGCCGAGGTTCGCCAGGTGTTCAACATCACCAAGACGGGCACGGTCGCTGGCTGCATGATCACCGAGGGCTTGGTGAAGCGCGGCTGTGGCGTTCGTTTGCTGCGCGATGGTGTGGTGATCCACAACGGCGAACTGACCCAGCTCAAGCGCTTCAAGGACGATGTGAAGGAAGTGGCACGCGGCTATGAGTGCGGACTGTCCTTTGCCAACTACAACGACATCAAGGTTGGCGACGTGGTCGAGTGCTTCGAAGTCGAGATGGTGCCCGGTTGATGCGGACGTGACCAAGGCGACTGCCGCAAACCAGGCCAAGGCACCGACGCAGCGGCAACTGCGCGTGGCGGAGGAAGTCCGCCACGTGCTGTCCGGCGTGTTCATGCGAGGCGAGGTGCGCGATCACGAGTTGGTTGGTGTGCTGATCACCGTGACGGAAGTGCGGATCGGGCCGGATCTCAAGCGCGCGACGGCGTTCGTGACGCGTTTGGGGCGGTCGGATATTGCGGACAAGCTGCCGGCTTTGCGTCGTGCGGCGCCGTATCTGCGCGGCGTGGTGGCGAAGGAACTACGGTTGCGGGTGGCGCCAGATATTTCGTTCCAGGCGGATACCAGCATCGATTACGCGATGCATGTGGACAAGATGCTGCGGGCGCCGGATGTGGCGCGGGATCTTGCCATGACGAAGCCTGTGGTTGAGGAGGGCTGACATGGAGATTAAGGAGGCCATTAAGACTGCGAAAGCCTATGTGTCACACTTGTTCACTGAAGAAGGTGGCCGTGACTACACGCTTGAAGAAGTGGAGTTTAAGGAAATTGAGCGCACTTGGCGCGTGACAGTCGGATTCGCACGGCCCGTACCCATTGATAACAGTCTGGGCGTCAGGGATTTCACGCTGACCTTGCGTCGAGCGTTCAAAGTCGTTGAGATTGACGATACCGACGCTCAGGTCCTTTCGGTTCGTGACCGAGAGCGAACGAATTGAGCGATGGGCCAGTCGTTCTCGACACCAATCTTCTGATATTGCTCATCGCTGGGCGCTATGACAGCAACATTATTAGGCGGCACAAATCTGAGTTATTACGACCAGGATGACTATCTTTTGCGTGAGGATGTTTTGCGACAGTCCAGCGTTCTTATGGCAATGCCTCATATTCTCGCAGAGACGTCAAACCTTTTGGCCCAGACCAGCGAACCTGACCGGGGTGATTTGTTGGCCTCATTTGGGGCTTTCCTGCAAGATTTGTCGGTGTTTCAGGAGCTGGTGCATCCGAGCAGATTTGCAGTGGAAATAAGTGAATTCGTGCGCCTCGGCCTGACGGACGCTGCATTGCTGGTAGAGCAAGGCATCGACTTTACGCTTGTGACCGCTGATCGCCGGCTCTTCGGAGCCTGCGGACCTACTGGCCGCAAAGCGCTCAACTTTCCCTCACTCAAAGACGAATAATCACCATGCGCCAACGTAAACCACGCGGCCGGGCCCTTGATGGCTGGCTGATTGTGGACAAGCCCCAGGGGCTGACCTCCACCGATGTTGTCAACCGCGTGCGTCGTTGGTTCGATGCGCAGAAAGCCGGCCATGGCGGGACGCTTGATCCGTTGGCGACCGGGATTCTGCCCATCGCGTTCGGAGCTGCCACCAAGACGGTGCCGTATGTGATGGACGGCACGAAGGTGTACCGCTTCACGCTCACGATGGGTGACCAGCGGGATACCGATGATGCCGATGGGCAGACCATCGCGACATCCGAGGTGCGGCCTTCGGATGAGACGATCAGGGCCGCCCTGCCCGCCTTTATCGGCGACATCATGCAAATTCCGCCGATCTATTCGGCCATCAAGATTGCCGGGGAGCGCGCTTACGATATGGCGCGTGAAGGGCGGGCGCCGGTGATGGAGCCGCGGCCGGCGCGGGTGGACCGGTTTGAGCTGATTGGCCGT
>JAYTHH010000323.1:0-29732 GCA_043732745.1 Rhodospirillales bacterium | reverse complement strand
GACTTCCAGCCGACCAGCGCAGCGCCTTCGCCGTCTTGCGCATCCGCCTGACTTGGAGCGACCCCGCCGCCATCGAGGCCCTGCTCGATCAGGCGCTTGGCGCATGAAGAAGCTGCAGTACCGGATCGAGCTGCTGCTGGTGCGCACCATGCTGGCCATCCTGCGCCGCCTTGGCCCGGTGGTGGCCTCCAATCTTGGTGGCTTTCTCGCCCGCTCCATCGGCCCGCTGCTGCCGGTCACCCGCACCGGAGACGCAAATCTGCGCATGGCGATGCCGGAACTGGACGCCGCCGGCCGAAGCCGGGTGCTCCGCGACGTTTGGGACAATCTCGGCCGCACCGCCGCCGAACTGCCGCATATTGCCCAACTCGAACGCACTGAAAGGGGCCCTGGCTGGGAGATTGAGAACGCCGAGATTGTCCACGCGCTCGCCGCGCAAGGCGGGCCCGCCATCCTGGTGTCCGGCCATATCGGCAACTGGGAGCTGCTGCCCAAGGCCGCCGCGCATTTCGGCATCCGGCTGAGCAGCTTCTACCGCGCCGCCGCCAACCCTGCGGTAGACCAGACGATCATGCGGTTGCGGACCTCTGTGGTGGGCGAGGGGGTGCCCAACTTCGCCAAGGGCAGCCAGGGCGCCCGTGCCGCGTTGGCGCATCTCGGGCGCGGCGGCTTTCTCGGCATGCTCGTCGACCAGAAGATGAACGACGGCATCGCCGCCCCGTTCTTTGGCCGCCCGGCGATGACTGCGCCCGCCGCGGCTGCCTTCGCACTGCGCTATCGCTGCCCGCTGGTGCCCGCCCATGTCGAGCGCATCGGCCCTGCAAGGCTGCGCCTGGTGGTCGATCCGCCGATGGTACTGCCGGATACCGGCGACCGTCAGGCCGATTTGCTGTGCGTGACCACCGAGATCAACGCCATTCTGGAACGCTGGATCCGGGCGCGGCCGGGCGAGTGGCTCTGGCTGCACCGCCGCTGGCCGAAAGAGACCTTATAGATCGAGGCTGGTCTGTCGCGGCCGTCCGCCATTAGCCGTCACCGCCACATCGCCATCGGCAAAGCTGATGCGCAGCCCTGCGCCGGGGCGGACCAGGGCCGCCTGCGTCACGGCGTGGCCGCTTTCGTCGTAAACCAGCGCATAGCCGCGCGCCTGCACCGCCTTGTGCGACACCGATTCCAGCCGCGCGCCCAGCCCCTCCAGCCGCGCTCGCGCCTCGCGCAGCCGGGCGCGCACCGGCGCATCGGTCAGTCGCGGCAACACCCGCGCCGCCAACGCCGCCCGACCGGCGGTTGCGTGGCGTAATGCGGACCGCAGTTGCAGCCCGGCCACCGCCACCGCCTGACGTCGCGCCGATACCACGTTGGGCAGCGCCAGCCGCAACCGAAGTCCCCTGTCGTCCAACATGCGTTTGGCCCCGGCCACCAGCGCCGCCAGATCCGGCATGCCCCGCTCGGCCCGCACCAAGGCCGCACGCCGCGCAGCGACCAGATTGGGCAAGGCCAGCACCAGCCGCGTGCTGCGATCCTCCAGCCGTTGCCGCGCGGCGCCGGCCAGCGAGGGCAGATCTGGCAGACCCCGCTCGGCTCGCTGCAAGCGGAGACGTTTCTCCTGCGCGATGCGTCCCAGGCTGCCTTCCAGCCGCGCCGCCTTCTGCAGCAGATCGGCCAGCAGCTCGGCCCGCGCCGGGATCGCCATCTCGGCCGCCGCCGTGGGTGTCGGCGCGCGCCGGTCGGAGGCAAAATCGATCAGCGTGGTGTCCGTCTCGTGCCCCACCGCCGAGATCAGCGGAATGCTGCATGCGGCCGCGGCGCGGACCACCGCCTCGTCGTTGAACGCCATCAGGTCTTCCAGCGAGCCGCCGCCGCGCGCCACGATGATCACATCCGGGCGCGGCACCGGCCCACCCGCACGGATCGCCGAAAACCCGTCGATGGCGGCTGCGATCTTTTCCGCCGCCCCTTCGCCCTGCACCGGCACCGGCCACAGCAGCAAGGCGCGAGGGAAGCGGCGCAGGATGGTGGTGCGAATGTCCTGGATGACAGCGCCTTGCGGGCTCGTCACCACGCCGATCACCACCGGCAACATCGGCAGCGGTCGTTTCCGGGCCGTGTCGAACACGCCCTCCTCGGTGAGCCGTACCCGCAGCGCCTCGATCTTGGCCAGCAAGGCACCGGCTCCGGCATAGTCCATCCGATCGACGATGAGCTGGTAGCTGGACCGATCGCCGTAGGACGATACTTTGCCCTGCGCGATCACCTCCACCCCGTTCTCCGGCTGCATGCCAAGCTTGGAAACCGCCGATTTCCAAACTACGCCGGAGATTTTGCCGCCCTCGTCCTTCAGCGAAAAATAGATATGTCCCGACGGATAGCGCTTTACCTCGGTCAATTCGCCCCGCACCCGTACGCGACCAAACGCCCCCTCCAGGGTGCGTTTCACGGCGCCCGAGATTTCGCTTACGGTGTATTCGGGGATATTGGTGCGCGCATCGTCCATCCCGATATCCTAAGACAGCTTTCGCGGACCGGGAAGCGCACGCGGGCGGGGAGGGACACCGGCTCGGTCAACGGGAGTTATGCGATGCGTGTTCTGGTTATCGGCAGTGGCGGGCGCGAGCACGCGCTCTGCTGGGCAATCGCCAGCTCCTCCATGCTGACCAAACTCTATTGCGCGCCCGGCAATCCCGGCATCGCCGCGGTCGCCGAATGCGTGCCCATCGGCGTCATGGATATCGCCGAGCTGGTTATCTTCGCCGCTGAGAACGACATCGATTTGGTTGTTCCCGGCCCCGAAGCCCCCTTGGTCGCCGGGATCACCGACGCCATGGTCAGCGCCGACATCGCCTGCTGCGGACCCTCCGCCGCTGCCGCGGCGTTGGAAGGCAGCAAGACCTTCACGAAGGAAGTGGCCGACGCCGCCGGCATCCCTACCGCCCTGTGGGAACGCTTCGACGACGCCGCAGCGGCGCGCGACTTCATCACCCGCAGGGGCGCCCCGTTGGTCGTCAAGGCGGACGGCCTTGCCGCCGGCAAGGGCGTCGTGGTCGCCATGACCGAGGCCGAGGCGCTCGCCGCCATCGCCGATTTTATGGAACAGGGCACGCTCGGCGAAGCCGGCGCCTCCGTCGTCATCGAGGAATTCCTCGAAGGCGAGGAGGTCAGCGTGTTCGCTTTATGCGACGGCATCACCGCCATACCGCTCGGCGCCGCCCAGGACTACAAGCGGATCTTCGACGGCGATCGCGGCCCCAACACCGGCGGCATGGGCGCCTATTCGCCGCCGCCCTGCCTGCCGCCTGCGCTGGAAGCCGATATCATGGCGCGGTTCATCCACCCGACCCTGGCGGAGATGCAAAGTCGGGGCACGCCGTTTCGCGGCATCCTCTTCGCGGGCCTGATGCTGACGGCGGATGGCCCCAAGCTCATCGAATTTAATGTCCGCTTCGGCGACCCCGAATGCCAATGCCTGATGCTGCGATTGAAGTCCGACTTGCTCGGCGCCCTCGTGGCCGCCTGTGATGGCGAACTTACGAACTTCGACCTGCGCTGGCACGACCGCGCCGCTGTTGCCGTGGTGATGGCGGCCAGCGGCTATCCCGCCAACCCCAAGCGCCACACCCCGATCGGGTCGCTCGACGCAGCCGCCTCGGTGCCTGATGTGCAGGTGTTTCATGCCGGCACCGATCTGCTGGACGGAAAGCTCGTCAGCAATGGCGGTCGCGTGCTGACCATCTGCGCCACCGGCCCCACCATCGCCGAGGCTCGGGCCAGCGCCTACACCGCCGTCGATGCCGTCGATTGGCCGGACGGCTTCTGCCGGCGTGACATCGCCTGGCGCGCGCTCGCGTCCGCCTCCGGAGGATGAAGCGGCGGGGCCTGCTGGCTGTGACACTCGGCGCAATGCTGCCGTCAGTCGGCGCGGGGCTGCCGACGAGCGCATGGGCCGCCTGCGCCCCGCGCGTGCCACTGGTCACTGTGCCGTTGCAAACTGACGGCTATTGCGTCGTGCCGGTCACGCTCGCCGGCCAGATGGTGCGCATGGTGCTCGACACCGGCGCCGAGCGCAGCGTGCTGACTCGCGCCACCGTGGCCCGTCTCGGCCTTTCGCTGGATGACTGGGTCGGCACCGCGATGCGCGGCGCCGGCGGACGGCTCGACGAGCATCGAAACGCCATCGTGCCGGGGCTCGCGCTGGGCGGCATTTCACTCTACCAGCGCGAACTGCGCGGCCCGCTCAGCCTGCCCGTCATGGCGCTCGACCTCGGGCCTGTGGCAGGCCTGTTGGGCGGCGATCTGCTGCACCGCCACACGCTCGATCTCGACGTGCCCGCGGGGAGGCTGTCCCTGTTGCCGCCGGATACCTGCCCGAGCGCGGGCGAGGCGATCCGCTTCACCGCCTTGCGCCGCTTCCTGATGCTGGCAAAGGTGACGCTGGACGACCGTGCGCTTCAGGCCCTGGTGGACACCGGCGCCGGCTCCTCCCTCCTCAACGCCCGCGGCCTGCACCGGATGGGCCTGGACGAGGCCGCGATCGCGCGAGACCCGATGCATCAGGCGATTGGGCTTGGCGGCAACTTCCAGGTCAGGAGCCACACATTCCGCAGCCTCAGCCTCGGCCGCCTGCGTATCGAGGCCCCGTCGCTGGCCATCAACGCCGTCCCCGAGCCCGCCTTCGACATGGTGCTCGGCATGGACATGCTGAAGCGCCAACGCCTCACCATTTCCTACGCGCAGCAGACCCTGACATTGTAGGTTGGGGAGTTTCCCAACAGCGAGACCCGGTCTATTCCACCCGTACCAGCCGGTGCTGCTTGCGCCCCGCCGACAATTTCATGACGCCACCCACCAGATCCACCGTCGTGATCACCAGCGCCTCATCGGCGATCGCGATATCGTTCAGCCGCGCCCCCCCGCCACGTATCAGCCGCCGCGCCTCGCCATTGCTGGCCACCAGCCCTGAATCGACGAACAGCTTGATCGCCGTAATGCCGGCCGTCAGATCGGCCTCCGCCAACGTGATGCCGGGCAGGCTGTCCGCCGCTGCCCCCTCCTCGAACGCCAGCCGCGCGGTGCCGGCTGAAGCCTCCGCCGCGGTTTGGCCATGCGCCAGCGCGGTCGCCGCCGTGGCCAAAATCTTCTTCGCCTCGTTGATCTCCTTGCCGTCCAATGCCTCCAGCCTCGCGATCTCGGCCAGCGGAATGTCGGTGAACAACCGCAGGAATCGCCCGACATCGGCGTCTTCGGTGTTGCGCCAGAACTGCCAGAAGTCGTAGGGGCTCAGCCGATCCGCGGTCAGCCACACCGCGCCCTTCGCCGATTTGCCCATCTTCGCACCGGACGCCGTGGCAATCAGCGGCGTTGTCAGCCCGAACACCTGCTTCGCATCGGTGCGCCGCACCAGGTCCACGCCGGACACGATGTTGCCCCACTGGTCTGAGCCGCCCATCTGCAGTGTCACGTCATAGCGACGGTTCAGCTCTCGGAAATCGTAGCTTTGCAGGATGGAGTAGTTGAACTCCAGAAACGTCAGCCCCTGCTCGCGGTCGAGTCTCGTCTTGACGCTGTCGAACCCCAGCATGCGGTTGACGCTGAAGTGAATGCCGACCTCGCGCAGCAGCTCGATATAGCCGAGCCTGTCGAGCCAATCGGCATTGTTCGGCATGAAGGCGTCATTCGGCCCATCGCCGAACGCGATATACGGTGCGAAACAACGCTCGATCCCCGCCATGTTCGCTGTGATCTGCGCGTCGGTCAGTAACTGCCTCGCTTCTTCGCGCAGGCTGGGATCGCCGATCCGCGTGGTGCCGCCCCCCATCAGCGTGATCGGGCGATGACCAAACCGCTGCATCAGCCGCAGCAGCATGATCTGCACCAGCGAGCCGACATGCAGGCTGTCGGCCGTGCAATCGAAGCCGATATACCCCGCAACCTGCCCCTTCGCGAGCGCGGCATCGAGTGCCTCGGTATCGGTGGACTGGAAGATAAAGCCACGCGCGGTGGCCTCGTGAAGGAAATCGCTGATGGGCATCGGTCGGTCCTGAACAAGGGACCGGGAGAAAACACCGTGGGGTGGACGAAGTCCACCATTCCAAAGTCATGCTCTGCGAAAACGCCAGCCAGCATACGAAAACGGCGCCAATCCCCAGGGATCAGCGCCGTATGTCGCACTTATCAGGCCGCCAAAGTCAATCTGCAGCCAGCGCCATCGTACGACGTGCCATCGTCTTGGTCACATGGTCCTCCAGATGAGCGGCAACCGTCTCGGCATGGTTGGCCATCACATGATCCGCGCCGACCATGATGCGGTAATCGACCTGGACGTTCTTCTGCGTGTTCAGCTTGTCGACCAGCTTGCGCACCGCAGGTTCCGGCACCAGCTCGTCGCTGTCGCCATGCACCAGCAGGCCGCCGCAAGGGCAGGGGGCCAGGAAGCCGAAATCATAGTGGTTGGACGGCGGCGCCACGCTGACCCAGCCGGAAATTTCCGGCCTGCGCATCAGCAACTGCATGCCCACGAACGCGCCGAACGAGTAGCCGGCGATCCACAGGCCGCCCGAATTCGGGTTGACCGCCTGCATCCAATCCAAAGCCGCCGCAGCGTCGCTGATCTCGCCGATGCCGCCGTCGTATCGGCCCTGGCTGCGGCCCACGCCGCGGAAATTAAACCGCATGACGGAGAAGCCGAGCTTCTTGAACGATTCGAACATCGTGTAAGATATGCGATTGTTCATCGTGCCACCATGCATCGGATGGGGATGAAGAATCAGCGCCAAGGGGGCACCGGTCTCCTTGGAGTGGTGATAACGACCCTCCAACCGGCCGTCAGGACCGGCAAACATGACCTCTGGCATTGTGTTCGAAAATCCGTTTCCTGTTCGCCGCGACCGTTACCGACCGGGCTTGAGACCCTCGGGAAGCAGGACTGTGTCGCACCGCTGAACGTCGCCCACGATACGTAACGCAACCTGTGGCTTAGATAGATAGTTTGTCCTTATGCAACACAGGTGCCGCGAACGGAGGGGGTGTTGCAAGTGGAAACTTTCTGCCCTGCGTGTAGTGCATGACCGCGTCACACGAATGTGGCCGGTAGTCTTCAAGTTTGGCCGGCAAGGAGCGCCCCTTCCGCGAACACGCTGATTTTATGGGATGACCATCATGCATAATATCCCATGGTCTGGCGACTTACTCGGTGTCGCCTTCGCGTTGGCATTGCTTTGTGTAAAGCGGCGTCATTAAACGGCACACCCCATTTCACGGGTTGGGGAGCAGACCCATATCCATCATTAGATGACTACATTTCGATTATAAGTCGGAACGGTCGGCGAGGAGAACGTAAATGCTGCGTGACGATCATGTTTTTGCGTGAGATGATCCAGGTCTATCGTGAGCGCGATCCCGCGGCGCGATCTTCGCTTGAGGTGCTGCTGTGCTATCCCGGCCTGCACGCCGTGATCTGGCACCGCATGTCCCATGCGCTCTGGACCCACGGCGCCACCCTGCCGGCCCGCGTTTTCGCCCATCTTGGACGCTTCCTCACAGGCATTGAGATCCACCCGGCGGCACAGATCGGCCGCCGTCTGATTATCGATCACGGCATGGGCGTGGTGATCGGCGAGACCGCCGAAATCGGCGACGACGTTTATCTGTACCATCAAGTCACGCTGGGCGGCACCAGCTCGGCACGCGGCAAGCGCCATCCAACGATCGGCAACAACGTCATCGTCGGCGCCGGCGCAAAAATCCTCGGCGACATTCTGGTGGGCGAAAACGCCCGCGTTGGCGCCAACGCCGTGGTGGTGAGCGCTGTCGCCGCCAACACCACCGTCGTCGGCATCCCCGCCCGGCCTGTGGAACGCCGCGCCGACAAATCGCCCGGCCGCAAGCCGCGTTTTGATGCATATGGCACGCCGACCGATTGCGATCTGGATCCGCTGCTGCACGAGCTCGAACACATGCGCGGCGCACTGGCCGAATTGGAAGCCCGCATGATGCGGACCGCACGCGCCAATGCCGCCGAATAGCGGCCGCTACGATCCACGCAGAATAGCGGCCGCAATGATCTATTTGGACGCCAACGCGTCCGAGCCACTGCGTCCGGAGGCGCGCGCGGCAATGTATGCCGCCATGGACGCGCCGGGCAATCCGTCCTCCATCCATGCCGGCGGGCGCACCGCCCGTTTCATGCTCGAACAGGCGCGCACGCAGGTGGCACGGCGCTTCGGTGTCGTCCCCGGGGCGGTCGTCTTCACGTCCGGCGGCACCGAGGCGAATGCGCTGGCTGTATACGCCCTTGGGCACGCGCTGGGCCACGGCTGCCGCTTAATTGTCGGCGCCACTGAACACGACGCCATCCGCGCCGCAGCACCCAACGCCGAGATCCTGCCGGTCGATCGGGATGGCGTGGCCGATCTTGGCCAGCTCGAACGCCTGTTGGCCGGCTCGCCCGCTCTGGTCTGCCTGATGCACGCCAACAACGAGACCGGCACACTACAGCCAATCGCCGAGGCCGCCCGCCTGTGTCATGCCGCCGGCGCCTTGCTGCATGTGGACGCCGCCCAGTCCGCCGGCCGCCTCGCGGTGGACATGGCCGCAATCGGCGCCGACAGCCTGGCCATTTCAGGCCACAAGATGGGCGGCCCCCAGGGCGCCGGTGCGCTGCTGATCTCACCGCGCAACGCCGTGACGCCTCTCATCCGTGGCGGCGGCCAGGAGCGCGGCTGGCGCGGCGGTACGCCTGCCTTGCCTGCCATCGCGGGCCTCGGCGCCGCCTGTGACATCGCGGTGTCCGATCTTTCGGCCCTGCGCAACAGTCTGGAACGCCAGGTGGAAGGCGCCATCGTCATCGCGCAGGGTGGCCCGCGCCTTGGCAACACGTGCTGCCTCGCGCGCCCGGGAATTGCGTCCCAGGTGCAGGTGATGTCGCTCGACCTCGCTGGAATCGCGGTCTCCGCCGGGGCCGCCTGCAGCTCCGGCAAGGTTGCACGTTCGCATGTGCTCGATGCCATGGGCCTGGGCGCCCTGGCCGCCGAGTCGATCCGCGTGTCGCTGCCTTGGAGCGCCACCGAGGCCGACGTGGTGGCCTTCATCGCCGCCTATCGCACGATGGTGCAGCGGCTTTCACGCGACGCCGCCTGACCCCATATAGCGGTTATGGCCCGCATGATATTCCTCGACAACCAGTCCACCACCCCATGCGACCCGCGCGTGGTCGCCGCCATGATGCCGTGGTTCACCGACAACTTCGCCAACCCGCATTCATCCGAACACGCCATGGGTCGCGCGGCGGAGGAAGCGGTCGAACAGGCCCGTGCCCAGATCGCGGCGTCGATCGGCGCCGAATCTCGGGAAATCGTGTTCACCTCCGGTGCCACCGAAAGCAACAACATTGCAATCAAGGGCGCCGCTCGACACGCGTGCCGCGTGGGCGATACCCGTCGACGCGTGATTACCCTCGTCACCGAGCACAAATGCGTTCTGGAATCGGTATCAGATCTCGCGGACGACGGCTTCGATCCGATCGTGCTGCCGGTGCGCCGCGACGGCACGCTGAACCTCGAACGCCTGGCCGACGCGCTGGCCACGCCCACCCTGCTGGTCAGCGTGATGACGGTGAACAACGAGACCGGGGTCATCCAGGACATTTCAGCCATCGCCGCCCTGGTAAAGCAACATGGCGCGCTGTTTCACACCGACGCCGCCCAGGCGCTCGGCAAGATCCCGCTCGATGTCGCGGTGATCGACCTGATGTCGATCACCGCCCACAAGGTCTATGGCCCCAAGGGCATGGGCGCCCTTTATGTCCGCCGCCGCCCCCGGGCGCGCGTCGCCGCCCTGTTCTCCGGCGGCAACCAGGAACGCGGACTGCGGTCCGGCACACTGCCCACGCCGCTCGTGGTCGGCTTCGGCGAGGCCTGCCGCATCGCCGTGGCCGAAATGGCCATCGACTCTGCCCGCATTGGCGTCCTGCGCGACCATCTCTTCAGCGTGCTTTCGCGGGAACTTCCGGGCCTTGTGCTCAATGGCGCCGCTTCAGGCCGCATCGCAGGAAACCTCAACCTGCAATTCCCCACCCGGACTGCCGCCGACCTCATGGAGGCGTGCCCGGAAGTTTGTATGTCCACCGGCTCCGCCTGCTCCTCGGCGGTGGTGGAACCCTCCTATGTGTTGCGCGCCATGGGGCTCAGCGATGCCGAAGCGTCACGCAGCTTGCGTATCGGCATCGGACGCTTTACCAGCGCCACCGAAATAGAGGCCGCAGCCCAAGCGCTCGCAGCCGCCCACGCCCTCCAGCAGGCCTGATCCACCCATGCCCAAGATGATTTTTATCGAGCGTGACGGCACCCACCGCGAAGTCGAGGCTCCGCTCGGCCTGTCCGTGCTCGAAGTCGCCCACAAGCACGGCGTGGACATCGAGGGCGCCTGTGAGGGCTCGCTCGCCTGCTCCACCTGCCATGTGATCGTGGACCCCGCCTGGGCCGACAAGCTGAAGAAGGCCAGCGAAGACGAGGAAGACATGCTCGACCTCGCCTTTGGCCTGGAAAAGACCTCGCGCCTCGGCTGCCAGATCGTCATGACCCCGGCTCTTGACGGTCTTGTGGTCAGGCTGCCCGCCTCCAGCCGCAACGCGCTTCAGGGATAGATCCGCGCCATGCGCATCGTCGTGGCGATGTCGGGCGGCGTGGACAGTTCGGTGGTGGCCGGCCTGCTGCACGAGCAGGGGCACGAGGTCATCGGCGTCACGCTTCAGCTCTATGACCACGGCGCCGCCATCCAGAAGAAGGGCGCCTGCTGCGCCGGACAGGACATCCACGACGCCCGCGACGTGGCTGACCGCATGGGCTTCGCGCATTACGTCATCGACGCTGAGCAGCGCTTTCGCGATGCGGTCATCAAGCCCTTCGCGGACAGTTACGCCGCCGGCGAGACGCCCGTCCCCTGCATCTCCTGCAACCAGACGGTGAAATTCACCGATCTGGTCAAGCTTGCCGGCGATCTCGGTGCCGAACGCCTGGCGACCGGCCACTATGTCCGCCGCATCGACACCGGCAATGGCGCCGAGTTGCATCGCGCCGTCGACACCACGCGCGACCAGAGCTGGTTCCTGTTCGCCACCACCAAGGCGCAGCTCGAACACTGCATGTTCCCGCTGGGTAACTACGCCACCAAGGCGGATGTGCGTGCCCAGGCCGAGCGGCTGGGCCTTCACGTCGCCGCCAAGCCCGACAGCCAGGACATCTGCTTCGTCCCGCAGGGCAGCTATGTCGATGTGGTCGGAAAGCTGCGGCCGGACGCCACGAGCGAAGGCGACATCGTCACGTCAACGGGAGACATTGTGGGCCGCCACGAAGGCATCGCCAACTACACGATCGGCCAGGCCAAGCGCCTTGGAAGCGCACAGGTTCCGGGTCACCGACGCGTTGTGGTGGGGCTGGACGCCGCCACCAGGCGCGTGGTGGTGGATACCGCCCCGCCCGGCGCCACCACCTTGTCGTTGCGTGACGTCAACTGGCTGACCGACGCCGGCCCCCTGCGATGCCTTGTGAAACTCCGCTCCGGCGAGGTGGCGCATGCCGCGAACGTCCGTGTGGGGGGCAGCGACGTTCTGGTCGATCTCGACACGCCGGCCCGTGCCGCCCCCGGCCAGGCCTGCGTGTTCTACGAAGGCACCCGCGTGCTCGGCGGCGGATTCATCCGAGCACGCATGTCCGAAACGCTCGCAGCCGATTGACGCGGCCGTCCGACAAGGCTATCTCCCCCGCCTCGCCCGAGGCTACCGACCCGGGTTGCAATGATGGCGGTGTAGCTCAGCGGTAGAGCAGGAGAATCATAATCTCTTGGTCGCTGGTTCAAATCCGGCCACCGCTACCATCTTCCCTGTCCCCACTTCCTGTGCTGCACTACGAATACTTGTGTAGCAGCGAGGGGCCGAGATGACAGACGCCGATATCGGCTTTCTTCCAGCCGCCGAACTCGCCGCGTGCTATAACGACAGGTCGCTGTCCCCAGTCGAGGTGATCGACGCCGTTCTCCGTCATATCGAGCGTCAGGAGCCTTCGCTGAATGCTATGGCGCGCGTGACCGCCGATGTGGCGCGCGCTGGTGCCGTGCAGGCCGAGGCGGCCTTCCGACGTGGCGATGCGCGCAAGCTCGAAGGCGTGCCGGTCACCATCAAGGACCTGCAGCAGACCAAGGGCATCCTGACCGAAATGGGCAGCCGCATGTTCGAAGGCCACGTGCCCGAGGTCGATGCGCCCTGCGTCACACGGCTACGCGAGGCCGGGTGCATCATGTTGGGCAAGACCACGGCGCCGGAATTCGGCTGGAAGGGAGTCAGCCAAAGCCCGCTGACCGGCATCACCCATAATCCCTGGGGTCATGGGCTGAGTGCCGGCGGCTCGTCTTCCGGCGCCGGTGCCGGGGCCGCCGCGGGCTATGGCCCGCTGCACCAGGGCGGTGACGGTGCCGGATCGGTGCGAATCCCCGCCCATATGTGCGGCGTTTTCGGGATGAAGCCCACGCATGGGCGGGTGCCGAACTGGCCGATGTCGAACAACGATCTCGCTACCCACATCGGCCCGATCACCCGCACGGTCACGGACGGCGCGCTGATGCTGGAGGCGATGGCCGGGCCGCATCCATGGGACTACACCTCCCTTGAAGCCCCACCAATGGACTACGTGCCGGTTCTGCGCACCAGCATGCGTGGCAAGCGGATCGCCTTCAGCCCAGATCTTGGCCATGCCCGGGTGGACCCCGATGTTGCTGCGCTGGTGGCCAAGGCCGTTTCAGCCTTCAGCGAGATGGGCGCCATCGTAGAGCAGGTCACGCCGTCCTGGGGCCCCGTCGGACCTGGGCTGTTCGACTTTTTCTGGCCCACCGTGTTCTCCGGCCGCCTTCGTTTCCTGCCGGAATGGGAGGACCGGCTGGACCCGGCCTTCGTGGCGATGATCAAGACCACGGCCGATATCAAGGTTTCGACCTTCATGGCGATGCGCGAACAACGTTTCGCCTATTGCCAGTCCATCCATGAGTTCTTCGAGGACTGGGATTTCCTCATCACGCCCGCCGCCAGCACGGCGGCCTTCCCCGCCGACCTGTTGCAGCCGGCGCACTGGCCGCAGCACCCCTGGGACGGGCTTTCCTGGGCGCAGTTCAGTTATCCGTTCAACTGGGCCGGCAACCCCGCCGTGAGCATACCGTGCGGCTTTACGCCCGCCGGGCTTCCCGTGGGGTTGCAGATTGCCGCCAAACGGTTCGACGACCTCGGCACGCTGCAAGCCTCTTTCGCCTTCGAACAGGCCCGCCCTTGGGCCAACAGCCGGCCGCCTCTCGCCTCCTGAACTCATAATCGGAGACCGCAGATGAAACGTCGCCAACTGCTGACCACTTCAATGGGTGCCGCCGGCGCGCTGTCGATGCCGAACATCGGCTTGGCGCAGGGGACGAAAACGATTCATTTCGTGCCGCAGGCCGACCTGGCGCTGCTCGACCCGGTGTTCAACACCGCACTCGTCACCCGCAACCATGGGTTTTTGGTGTTCGACCAGCTTTATGGGCTCGACGAGGGGCTTCAGCCGCAGCCGCAGATGGTTGAATTCCATGCCATCGAGGATGGCGGCCGGACCTGGAAGATGACGTTGCGCGAAGGACTGAAATTCCATGACGGCACGCCGGTGCTGGCGCGGGATGCCGTGGCGTCGATCGTGCGATGGGCGCGCAACGATCCGTTCGGGCAGAACGTGATGGCTGTTACCGACGAACTTTCGGTGATCTCCGACCGCGTGTTCCAGTTCCGCCTGAAGAAGCCGTTTCCGCTGCTGCCGGTGGCGCTGGCCAAGCCATCTTCATACTGCCCCGTGATGCCGGAACGGCTGGCGAAGACGGCGTCCAACGTGCAGGTGACCGAGATGGTCGGCAGCGGCCCGTTCCGCTTCATGGCCAATGAGCGCCTGGCGGGATCGCGCGCCGTCTATCAGAAGTTCGACGGCTATGTGCCACGCCCGTCCGGCACGCCCAGCTTCGCCGCCGGGCCGAAGATTGTCTACGTCGACCGCGTCGAGTGGCACACCATTCCCGATGGCGCCACAGCGGCGGCGGCCTTGCAGCGTGGCGAGGTTGATTGGTGGGAGCAGCCGACGCCGGACCTGTTGCCGCTGCTGCGCAAAAGTGGCGACATCGCCGTGGAGGCCAAGGAGATTGGCGGCTCCATGAGCATGATCCGTTTCAACCACCTGCAGCCGCCGTTCGACAATCCCGCGATCCGCCGGGCCTTCTTCCCGGGGATCAAGCAGACCGACTACATGACCGCCGTGATGGGCGAGGATCGCAGCCTTTGGACGGATCGGTGCGGCTTCTTCCTGCCGGGCGGCCCGCTGTCGACGGAGGCCGGGCTGGAAGTGATGGATGGCGCGCCCGATTTCGAGAAGGTGAAGGCCAACCTCAAGGCCGCCGGCTACAAGGGCGAGCGGGTGGTGTTCGTGGTGCCGTCGGACATTCCGTCGTTGAATGCGATGAGCGAGATTGCAGCGGATATGTTCCGCAGGGTTGGCATCAACCTTGATTACCAGGCCTCGGACTGGGGCTCGGTGGCACCGCGCCTGGCCAACAAGGAGGGGTTGGACAAGGGCGGTTGGAGCGTGTGGTGCAACAACATTCCGGGGATTATCGCGGTGACGCCGGCGACGCAATCGTATATCCGTGGCATCGGCCGGGCGGGCACGTTCGGCTGGCCAGAATCACAGAAACTTGAAGATCTGCGCGGGCAGTTTCTGGATGCGTCAACGCCCGACGAGCAGAAGCGGATCACGCGGGAGTTGCAGTTGCAGGCGTTTCAGGACGTGCCGTATGTGCCGCTGGGTGCGTATACGCAGCCGATTGCATATCGCAAGAGTCTGAGTGGGATTTTGCGGAGCTTCCCGGTGTTCTACAACGTGAAGAAGGCTTAGCGCCGCCCACCCTGATGCGGGCGATGGGTGGCGCTAAGCTGATATGTCCTACGGTTGCGACGGTGGCCTGCGATCTGCCCAGGGCCTTGTTTCTTCGACGATGGCTGCCAGTCGCAGGAGGTCGGCGTCGGTGTGCCACTTGCCGATGATCTGCAGGCCGGTTGGGAGGCCGTCTTCGCCCCAGCCGGACGGCACGGTGAGGGCGGGGTGGCCGGTGAGGTTGAAGGGATAGACATAGGACGTCCAACCCACGCGCGTGGTGCCGCTGGGGATGCCATCGATCTCGATCTGGTCGCGGATGTTGCTGAAGCCGGCCGGGATTGCTGTGCGTGTCAGCGTTGGGGACAGTAGGACATCGTATTTTGCGAACAGCTTCTGGATGGCGCGGTAGAGGCCGGTGCGGGCGTATTGGCCGCGGCGGAAATCGGAGAGCGTGACCTTGCTGCCCTGCTCGATGAAGTCGAGCAGGACGGGGTCCATCTGGTTGCCCCATTTTGCCACATGTGGGCCGAAGCCGACAAAGATGTTGCCCATGTAGACGTTGCGGGCCGGCTCCTCGATCCAGTCGATCGGCTCGGTGAC
The DNA here is from genome assembly GCA_043732745.1 of Rhodospirillales bacterium. Taxonomy (GTDB): domain Bacteria; phylum Pseudomonadota; class Alphaproteobacteria; order Acetobacterales; family Acetobacteraceae; genus CAIQQQ01. Next base: position 14,208 of record JAYTHH010000323.1, on the reverse strand, counting down.
CTGCTCGACGGCAAGTCCCCGTGCCTCCAACGCCGCGATGGTTTCGTTCGTGTTGCGGGCGACATCCTTGCTCATGCGGGCATTGGCCATCAGCGGAATATAGCCGGCGCGCAGGCCCGCGAGGTCGTGGCCGATCAGCCTGGTGTCGGTCGCTCCGAAAGCGGGGGCGCCGAGGCTCCAGGGGTCGATGGCATCGGGGCCTGACAGCACCGACATCATCAGCGCCGCATCGGCCACGGTGCGGGTGAGGGGGCCGGCGGCGGCATAGCTTGCGAAGCTGTCCACGGCCTGTTCGTAGGGGACGACGCCGTTGGTAGGTTTTAAGCCGACCAGCCCGCAGGCGGCGGCGGGAATGCGCACCGAGCCGGCGCCATCGGTGCCGAGGCCGAGCGGGCCTAAGCCTGCGGCGACGGCAGCGGCGGCCCCACCGCTGGAACCGCCGGTTGTACGCTCGAGATTCCAGGGATTGCGGGTGGTGCCGAAGCTTGGCCCGTCCGTCAGCCCCTTGTGGCCGAATTCTGGCGTGGTGGTCTTGCCCACCACGATGGCGCCGGCATCGGTCAGCCGCCGGACCAGGATGTCGTCATGTGCGGGGACGTTGTCGCCATAGACGGCCGAGCCATAGGACGTGCGCACACCGGCTGTGGCGAACAGGTCCTTGATATTGACGGGCACGCCGTGCAGCGGCCCTAGATTGTCCCCGTTCATCACCGCCTGTTCGGCCTGCCGCGCCGCCTTCCTTGCGCGGTCGGCGGTGACGGTGACGAAGGCGTTCAGGTGGGGTTGCTGTAGCTCGATCGCCGACAGCACCGCATCGATATATTCGACCGGCGAAAGTTTGCGCGCGCGGATCAACTCAGCGGCGCGGGTGGCGGTCAGAAACAGAAGATCATGCGTCGACATGGCGGTTCTCCGAATACACCGGGGTTGGAATGCCCTCGAACCGGGCCTTCAGCTGCAAGGCGAGGTAGCGGGAATAGTGGCGGGATTGGGCTAGGTTGCCGCCTTGGAACCACAGTGCCTCCTGCGCCGTGGGCTTCCACATGTTGCGCAGCTCGCCCTCCCACGGGCCGGGATCGCGGGCGGTGTTGGAGCCGAGGCCCCAGCAGGGGCCTACCGCATCGGCCACGTCTTTCGAGATGAGCTTTTCCGCCCAGCCGTTCATCGAGCCGTAACCGGTGGCGTAGACGATGACGTCGGCAGGCAGCACGCTGCCATCGGTGAGTTGGACGCCTTGTGGCACGATTTTGTCCACGCCGGCGTCGCTGCGCAGGCGGATGGCACCGGAAGCGATCAGTTCGGATGCGCCGACATCAATGTAGTAGCCGGAGCCACGGCGCAGGTATTTAAGGGCGAGACCTGATTCGTCTTCGCCGAAATCCAGCAGGAAGCCGGCTGCGCGCAGGCGGTCGTAGAATTCGGCGTCTTCGGCGGCGATGGCGGCCCAGAGTGGGCGATGCAGGTCTGGGAGCACGGCATAAGGAACCGAGGCCGCCAGGAGATCTGCGGTGTCGGTATCGATGTCGGCCTGCACTGCCTCCTCCGAATATAGGGCGCCCCAGCCGCGGCGTAGCATGGTTTCTGTTCGCACCACCAACGTTGACGATCGCTGCACCATGATGACGTCTGCGCCGTGCTCCCAGAGATCGGCGCAGATGTCGTGGGCGGAGTTGTTCGAGCCGATGACGACGACCTTCTTGCCCCCGTAGGCGGCGCCGCCTTCATGCTTGCTGGAATGATGCTGTGTGCCGCTGAAGCTTTCCATTCCGGGAAAGGCCGGCATCTGCGGCATTCCGGCCATGCCGGTCGCCAGCACGAGATGCGTCGGGCGTAGCGTTATCTTGGCGCCTTCGCGATCGACCTGCACCGTCCACTCGCCTTTTGCCGCATCGTAGGCGGCGCTGGTGCAGCTGGTGGAATTCCAGCAGTCGAGCTCCATCACCTTGGCATACATCTCGAGCCAGTCGCCCAACTTGTCCTTTGGTGTGAAGATCGGCCAGTGCGCGGGGAAGGGCAGATAGGGCATGTGGTCGTACCAGACGGGATCGTGCAGGCACAGCGAGCGGTAGCGGCTGCGCCAGTTGTCGCCGGGGCGGGCGTGGGTGTCGATCACCAGGTTTGGCACGCCGAGGCGCTTCAGGCGTGCTGCCAACGCCAGGCCGCCCTGGCCGCCGCCGACGATGAGGACGTAGGGTTGGTCTTCCTGGCCGAGGCGGTCTTGTTTCTCAATGCGACGTTCGAGCCAGCTGCGACGGTCGGTGGCATCGGGGAGGGGGGCGCCGCGTTCGCGGGTGGCGCCTTGGGCCTCCTCATGGCCTTTCAACGCGCGGCCTGCGGTCAGCAAAGTCCAGCATTTGCCGTCTTTGAGGCGCACGTAGCCGCGGCACGTTGCCACTTCGGTTTCGAAGCTGATCCAGCCTTCGACGACGCCGTTCTTTTCGGTGGCGCCTTCCGCTTTCCAGTTATGGGAGCGTATCGATCCGGCGCGGGCGTGGACCATATCGTGGATAGCGGCGCGGCCTTGCAGGGTGCGGATGGTCCAGGTGAAGGCGATGAGGTCGCGCCAGTAGCAGTCTTCGGCGAAGAGTGCTTCGACGCGATCGGGTGCGTGGGACTGCAAGGCGGCGGCGAATTCATCGACCCACGACGAAAGCGTGGTGGCGGCATCAGCGTGCGACATGACGGAACCCGGCATCGGCCGCCTGCAGAACCGCGTCGATATCTGCCTCGGTGTGGGCGCATGACAGGAACATGTTGTGCTTTGGGTGGAGATAGGCACCGTGCCGTAGCGCCTCGGCGCAGAATGCGAAGCCGCGCTTCCAGTCGGGATCGTTGTCGAACAGCATGGTTGGCATCTGCACCGGGCCGCTCTGGTCGATCGCCAGGCCATGATGGGCGGCGCGCTCGTACAGCCCGGTGCGCAGACGCTCGCCCATTGCGGCCATCTGGGCCGGGCCATCGATGCGGCGTAACTCGGACAGCGTTGCAACCGCGGCGGCCATCGGGACCGAGCCGCACCAGAACGAGCCGGTGGTGAAAACCTGTGTTGCTGCCTCGCGGAACCGGTCGCCGCCGGTGACGGCCGAGAGCGGGTGGCCGTTGGCGATGGCCTTGCTCCAGGCCGAAAGATCCGGGCGTATGCCGAGTGCTTCCCAAGAACCGCCCAGATGCAGGCGGAAACCGGCGCGCACGTCGTCCAAAATCAGCGCGGCCCCGGTCTCGTCGCACAGCGACCGCACACGCTGCGCAAACTCCAGTGTGGGCAGCACCTGTCTTTTCCCCATATCGTGCCGATAGGCTGAGACGATGATGGTGGCTAGATCATTCCCGGCCTGCTCGACCGCCGCTTCCAGGCTCGCGATGTCGTTGTAGTCGAACATCAGCAGATGCGCCCGGTCCTCCGCCGTTACCCCGGCCACGCTGGGCGAGCACCAGGGCACCGCGCCATGATAGGCGCCGCGTGCGACCAGCACTTTCCGGCGCTCGGTCGCCGCTCGTGCCACTGTCACGCAGGTAGTCGTGGCGTCCGTGCCGTTCTTGCCGAAGATGCACCAATCCGCATGCGGGATCATGTCCACCATCAGCTCCGCCAACTCCACCAGCACCGGCGCCGGGCCGTTCATGCAGTCGCCCAGCAGGGCCTGCGCGGATGCCGCCTGCTCCACCAACGGATGCCGGTGCCCCAGCACGATCGGCCCCCAGGAGCACATCAGATCCACGAAGCGGCGCCCATCGACGTCGACCAGGTGGCAGCCCTGGGCGCGGGCAAAATATTGCGGATATCCCTCCGGCAGTCGGCTGGCATCCAGATGCCCCCACTGCCCGCCGGGAATGACACGCATGGCGCGCGCGCGAAGTCCGGTATCGGCCGAATTTGCAGTGTTAAGCGACATCAGGCCATGCGACATCAGGATGCTCCAGGACGGCTATCCTGATTTAAGGCCAGTACTTCCGCACGCGCTACCTCCGGCCTAGCGATTCGCCAGGGATCAACCTGATTCAAAAGGCTTCGTGCTTTTGCCCCGGCGATGGGTGGTTGAACGCACCTTTACATGGCTGGGCCGATGCCGATGCCGATGCCGCTGCCTCGCCAAAGACTGGGAGTACTCGATCGGAAGCGCCACTGCATGGGCAACCATCGCAAGCATCCGAATGCTCACACGCAGTATCGCAAGACCCTCGACTCATTGAGATACTTTTGGATCAGGCTCTAAAGTCGGCACCAATCTCAGACGTCAGGCGGCGAGTTCCGCAACAGGTCTAATGCCGGCGCCAGCAGCGCTGCCGCCAACGCGAGCGGCCGGATGGTCTGGTGCGTGCGGGCTCCGTTTGCCTGGGACTGTTTCATCGGGGCCGCGTGATGTATCAGGGCGTCACATGCGCTTTTCCACCGATGATCCCCCCGGCCGCCGGGACAGCTATCACCACGGCAATCTGCGCGAGGCGCTGGTGGCCGCGGCATTGCGGTTGATCGCCGAGCGAGGGCCGGCGGGATTCAGCTTTGCCGAGGTTGCGCGGGCGGCGGGTGTGAGCCCGGCGGCGCCGTATCGGCATTTTCGGGATCGTAACGCCTTGGTCGCCGAGATCGCGCGGCAGGGGTATGAGCGATTCGCCGACGGGCTCGAGGCTGGCTGGGCGGAGGGGCGGCCCGACCCGGTGACGGCGATCGAGAATTGCGGCAAGGCGTATCTGGCGTTTGCCCGCAGCGAGCCGGCCGCCTACGCCGCGATGTTCGATACCGGCTTTCCGCTGGAGGCAGATGCGGCGTTACTGCGCGCGTCCGAACGGGCGTTCGGCGTTCTGCGCCGGGCGGCGGAGGCGGCGTGTGCCACCCTTGACGCGTCGCCTTCCCGACCGCCGGCCTTGATGGTGGCGCTGCATCTTTGGGCGATGGCGCACGGCATCGCAGTGTTGTTCATCGGGCGTGATGACAGCACCCGGCGACGGCTGCCGATGTCTGCCGAGGACCTGCTGGAATCCGGCCTGCTGATCTACCTGCAGTCGCTCAAGCTGGCTGCGCTAAAACGCTGACCTGGAGATCTTGACGCACGCCTTGATCTGACCCAATTATGTGAATGTGATAAACATTCACATTCACCGCTGTGGAGGCTCTCGTGCCGATATCCGCGTATCTTCAGGAAATCCCGCGCCCTTTATGGGTTGTGGGAATGGTGTTGGGATTTGTGTGGTTCTGGCCGCTGGGCTTGGCAGCGCTGGTGTATCTTGTGGCAAGCGGGCGGATGCGGCGCCGGTATGGCGCGGGGCGCTGGTATATGGCCGATAATACGGGGGGCCAGGGCCAGGCGCCCGAAGGCAAATGGGGCTGGGGTCCTGGTGGGAATTTCTGCGGCTGGGGTAACGGCCAGGCTGCACGGCCCACAAGCAATCGCGCGTTTGACGACTATCGCGCCGAGACGCTGCGCCGGCTTGAGGACGAGCAGAAGGAGTTTGTGGATTATCTGGAGCGCCTGCGTCAGGCCCGCGACAAGCAGGAATTCGACCAGTTCATGGCCGATCGTCGTGGTCGGCCGGCGGCTGGGGAGCCAGGGATACCAACGGCTGGGTGAGGGTTTCTGGCCTTAGGTGCAATAAACCCCGCAGGTCTCTCGATTTGCGGGGTTTTTTGTTTGGATGGTGGACTTCGTCCCTCCCTACGGATTCAGTTCATGAACATCTTGCCGGGGTTCATGATGCCTCTCGGATCGATGGCCGATTTGAGGCTGCGCATGACGGCGAGGGATTCCAGGCCGTGCTCTTGTTCCAGGAACTCGCGCTTGCCGATGCCCACGCCGTGTTCGCCGCTGCAGGAGCCGCCCAGGGCCAAGGCGCGGGCGACGATCTTGCGGTCGAGTGCCCAGGCGCGGGCGATGCCGTCGGGCTCGTTCGGCACCAATATCACCGTGTGGAAATTGCCGTCGCCGACATGGCCGACCATGGGGGCGGTGAGGCCTGATTCGGCGATGTCTTCCTTGCAGCCGAGAATCGCTTCGGCGAGTTTAGAGATTGGCACCACGGCGTCGGTGGCCATGCCCTTGTGGCCGGGTTTGAGCGCGAGTGCGGCCCAATAGGCGTCGTGCCTTGCCTTCCACAACGCCGCGCGGGCTGCAGGTTCGGTGGCCCAACGGAAGCCGCTGGCGCCATTGTCGAGCGCCAAAGCTTCGGCCAGTTCGGCCTGCTCGGCCACGCCTGCCTCGGTGCCATGGAATTCGAAGAAGAGGGTCGGCGCCACCGCCAGGCCTTCGAGTTTGGAGAACTTGATGCTGGCGCCGATCTGCACGTCGTCCAGCAATTCCATGCGCGCCACCGGGATGCCGGATTGCAGCACGCTGATCACGGTTTCCACCGCACCTTGCAAGGTCTCGAACTGGCAGATCGCGGCGGAGGTGGCTTCGGGGATGCCGTGCAGGCGGAGCTGGATTTCGGTGATGATGCCCAGCGTGCCTTCGCTGCCGATGAACAGATGGGTGAGGTCGTAGCCGGTGGCGGATTTGCGCACGCGGCCACCTGTCTCGATCACGCGGCCATCCGGCAGTGCCACCGTCAGCCCCAGCACGCTTTCCCTTATCGTGCCGTAGCGGACGGCGGCGGTGCCGGAGGCGCGGGTGGCGCACATGCCGCCGATGGTGCAGACGCTGCCGGGATCGACGGGAAAGAACAGGCCCTGGTCGCGCAGGAATTCATTGAGCTGCTGGCGGGTGACGCCGGCCTGGATGCGGCAGTCCATGTCCTCGGCATTGACCTGCAGGATGGCCGTCATGCGGCTGAGATCGATGCTGATGCCGCCGCGCACGGGCGTGACATGGCCTTCGAGCGAGGTGCCGGCGCCGAATGGCACCACCGGCACGTTATGGGCGTGGCACAGGGCCAACAGGCGCGCGGCCTCCTCCGTGGTTTCGATGAAGGCCACCGCATCCGGCTGCATGTGCGGATGGGCGTCTTCGCCGTGGCTGTGCTGGTCGCACAGTGCTGCGTTCGTGGTGATGCGGTCGCCGAGGAAAGCTTTGGCGAGAGCGATGACGGCGTCGGCGTGATTGGACATCTGGGTTCCTGACTAAATGCGGCAGGCGATCAGCGGTGCGCCAGCGTGCCGCCATACAGCACCTGGCCGGTGATGCGTCCGCCGGTGGTGCCGCCGCGCGGCTCCATCGAGATGATGAAACGGGTACCCTCTGGCGGCACTGCCGGCAAGGTGACGACAGTGCCGCGTGACGGCAGCACGCCGAGTGAGGTGGGGATCTGCTCGCCTTGCGGGATGATCCAGAGCTGAAGGTCGCGGCCGTTCGGCACCGCAATAGTGGCAAGCGCCGTCAGCCGCAGCACCGCGGCGCTATCGATTTCCGCAAGATAAAGCGGGGCGGGTGCGTTGACCACGCCGATGGCGGCGACGGAGGTGAGGGGGGCTGCACCATGCGGCGCGAAGGCGACCACGCCGGCCGCGAGTGCCAGAGCCAAGGATGCGGCGGTGGCGAGCTGCCAGACGATCAACCGGGCGAACAGAGGCCGCCCGGCCGGCGCCGGCGACCGGTCCAGACGCTCCGCCGGGTCGAACAGAACGGCCGCGATCAAGGGGGGCGGCACGGGCTCCGCATGCGCCAGCACCTGGGCCACCTTGTCTGACACTTGCGCATACAATGGCAGCAACTCGGGCTCCGGTGCGTGCTGGAGGGGCGCGATCCACTCCGGTTCCGCGCGCCTCTCAGGCGGCGACTGGACCGCAATCGGCGGCTCCGGCTCCGGGACAGTCTCAGGCTCCGTGACCGTCGGCTCTGGCTCCGGTGGTGCGGCGACAGGCTTCGCTAGCTCTGGCGCGGGTGCAGCCACCTTCATTGGGGCCGGCGGCGGCGGCATCGCGATGGGCGATGCGGAGAGCTGCCAGGTGCCGATGGCGCCAAAGCGGGCCGCGCTGGGGCGCGGTTTCGCTTCCGGCGGCGGCGCGTTGGCCGGAACGATCATCTGGCGGAACGTGTCGTCCCACAGCGATCTCCCAGGCGGCGATGGCTGGGTCGAAGGCGCCGCCGGCGGTGCCTCTTCCTGCGGGAACATGCTGAAGGCCGACATCATCGCCGCGAGCTCGGGAATCTGCCTAAGGCCGGCATGCTCCTCGGCGGCGTCTGCTGGGTCTGCCATGTCAGCGTTGGCGTCGAGTGAGCAAGGTTTTGGGCCCTTCCGAACGAGCGGTACGCCATGATAGCCGCGCCGCTTGTATGAACAAAGCGGCGAGCAATGCAGAGCTTCGAGACTTCATACATGGATGCTGGAACGATCTGATAGAGTTCTGGCATCGTTCGGGGAAAGGCCATGCTCGCGCTCATCATCGCCGTGCTTTCGGTGGCGTGGGCGGGTTCCGTAAGTCCGGGGCCGGCCAACATCTGGTCGGCTAACACCTAAAAGAATGGCCACCGCCTGGTTCGCCACGCCTCCTGCTCCGGCGTGGGGGACTGGCTGTCGGCGAGACCGCGGGCGGGACTGACCAGCGCGTCCGGATTGGTCCAGCAATCCACCGTACCGAGGCTGCGGGTGCAGACCCGTGCCACTTCGATCGGTGGGTCGATGGGGCGGCAATAGGAGCGACCCTGTTCAAGCCGCACCACCGAGCAGTCCTTCCCAGAGATGCCGGAATAGATGATGTCCGGCAGTGCACGGCCGAAGATGGGCACCGTGGCGATGCTGGCTGCGGCCAACGCCTCCACAGGTTCGAAGAACGGTATGCCACAACCCGCCATGGCGGTGCAGATGGCCATTGCGAGAAGCACGTGGAGGAGGCGGTTCATGCACCGAGCTTTGCCCAGAATGCTTAATGCAACGTAAGCGGGAAGCGGGTTTGCTCCAATTCGGGCCGGCGCGTATGGTCCGGCGCTTCAAGACCTATGGCGAGACCGCATAATGGCCGTGCCCGATATTTTCGATGAAGTCGCCGAGGATCTGCGCGCCGAGCGCAACCGCAACCTGATGAAGCGTTACGGAGGCCTGCTTGTCGCGGCAGCCGTGCTCGTGATTGCGGGTGTCGGTGCCTATGAGGGCTGGCGGCAGTATTCCACTGGGCAGGCGGACAAGCAGGCCGCAACCTTCCTGGAGGCGCAGCGCCTGGCCGACGGCCCGGTGGCCGGCCGCATGGCCGCCCTGCCCGGTTTCACCCAGCTGGAACAGGACGGCACCGCCGGCTACCGCGCTTTGTCGCGGCTGCGTGCCGCCGCCATCAAGGCCGACGCGTCCGATCTGCCGGGCGCGCTGCTGCTGTGGGACCAGGTGGCGGCCGATAGCGGGGCGGACGCCATTCTGCGCGATTTCGCCAATCTGCAATGGGCGCTGCACCAGATCGATACCGGCGAGCCGGCGTTGGTGTCGGCACGCCTGCTGCCGCTGACCGGTGATGGCGGCGCCTGGAAGTCGCTCGCCGAAGAAGGACAGGCCATGCTCGCCTTGCGCCAGGGCCAGATTGATGTGGCGCGGGACACGCTGAAGCGGCTGTCCGCTGATACGACGGCCCCGGATGGCGTGCGCGGACGTGCCGGCGGCCTGTTGCAGCAGCTTGGAGGCGGCGCATGACCGACACCGCACGCACACGGCGCAGCCTCTCGCGCCGCGCAGCACTCCTGCTGCCGCTGGCGGCCACCGGCTGCAGCATCTTCGATTTCAACTTCTTCGGCGTCGAGAAGGACCCAATTCCGGGCAAGCGCCTCGCAGTCATGCGGGTCAATCGCGGTCTGGTGGTGGACAATCCCCGCAACGACCGCGTGACCCTGCCGCCGCCGGTGGCGCGCGCGTCCTGGCCACAGGCCGGCGGGGAGCCGAGCCATGTGATGGGCCACGCCGCGGTGGCGGATCGCCTCACCGAGGCCTGGCGGTCGGACATCGGCAAGGGCGGGGGTTATCGGCGCAAGATCACGTCCCAGCCGGTGGTGGCCGATGGGCGTGTCTACACGATGGACAGCAACGCCACCGTGACGGCGTTCGACGTGGCGAAGGGCGGCCAAATTTGGCGCTTCGAAACCACGCCGGAGGACGATCGCGGCACCAATGTGGGCGGCGGCGTCGCCTTCGCCGAGGGCCGCATCTTTGCATCCACCGGGCGTGGCGAGGTCCTATGCCTGGATGCCGCAACCGGCGGCCTGAAATGGCGCGAGAAGCTGGACAACGCGGCCCGCGCGGCGCCGACCGTGGCAGAGGGCCGTCTTTTCGTGCCGCTGCTGGGCGACAAACTGGTTGCCCATGCCACCGATGACGGTCGCCGGCTGTGGAGCTATCAGGCCAGTGAGGCACAGACTGAGGTGCTCGGCCTGCCATCGCCGGCCTATGCCGACGGGCTGGTGGTGGCGGGCTTCGGCTCCGGCGATCTGGTGGCCCTGCGCGGCGCCACCGGAGCGGTGGTGTGGGCCGACAGCTTGGCCTCGGCGCGCGGCCGCAATTCCGGTTCCGATCTTTCGGCCATCGCTGGCATGCCGGTGATCCAGGAGGGCCGCGTGTATGCCGTAGGCCTCGGCGGCCTAATGCTGGCGCTCGATCTGCGCTCCGGCCGGAGGCTTTGGGAACGCGATGTGACGTCTGATTCGACGCCCTGCGTGGCTGGCGACTGGATTTACGTCTTAAGCGCTGATGGCGAGTTGGCCGCGATCAGCCGAGTCGATGGGTCGGTGGCGTGGGTCACGCAACTGCAGAAATTTCAGAACATGGAAAAGCGCCGCGATCCGATCCGCTGGCTGGGCCCGACGCTCGCCGGAGACCGTCTGATCGTGGCGTCCAACTCGGCGGTGGCGCAGGCCGTCAGCCCTTATACCGGCGAGGTCCTGGGTCAACAGGAGCTGTCCGGCGCGGTATCGGTCCCGGCTGTGGTGGCCCAGGGCACGGTATTTCTGATTACCGATGACGCAAGATTGGTGGCACTCCGCTGACCCAGGCACATCTCCCCGTCGTCGTGATCGCCGGGCGTCCCAACGTCGGCAAATCGACGTTGTTTAACAAGCTTGTGGGTCGCCGCCAGGCGATCGTGTCCGACACGCCCGGCGTGACGCGTGACCGCAAGGAAGGCGAGGCGCTGCTCCGCGGTCGCACCGTACGACTGCTCGACACCGCGGGGCTGGAGGAGTCCGACCCGGAATCGCTGTATGGCCGCATGCGGGCGTCGTCCGAGGCGGCGGTCAAGATGGCCGATCTGGTGCTTTTCGTGATCGACGCCCGCGCCGGCGTCACGCCGGCGGACGAGCATTTCGCGGCGTGGCTGCGACGCCAGGGCGCACCCATCCTGTTGGTTGTGAACAAGGCCGAGGGCCGCGCCGGCTCGAACGCAGCACTTGAGGCCTACTCCCTAGGCCTCGGCGATCCCGTGGGCGTGTCCGCCGAGCACGGCGACGGCCTGGCGGACCTGATGCGCGAAATCGCCGACCGCCTGCCGCCCGAGGAGGAATTCGACGTCAATGCCGCGCGGCCGCTGAAGCTTGCCATCGTCGGGCGGCCAAACGCCGGAAAATCCACCCTGCTGAACCACCTGCTCGGTGAGGACCGCATGATCACCGGGCCGGAGCCCGGCCTCACGCGCGATTCGATCGCGGTGCGCATCTTCGACACGGATGGCACCGAGATCGAGATCGTTGACACCGCTGGCCTGCGCAAGAAGGCTCGGATCGAGCAGGATCTGGAGAAGATGTCGGTCTCCGCCGCCATTGAGGCCCTGAAGATGGCCGAGGTCGTCGTGCTCGCGATCGACGCGGTGGAGGGCATTCACGAGCAAGATCTGCAGATCGCCCGGCTGGTCGAGCGCGAGGGTCGCGCCTGCATCATCGCGCTGAATAAATGGGACGCGGTGCCGGATCGCAACGCAGCGCGCAAAGCGGTGTCGGACCGGCTGGAGACGTCGATGTCGCAGATGAAGGGAATTCCCGTCATCACCATGTCGGCGTTGACTGGGCTGGGCACCGAGAAGCTGCTCCCCGTGGTGCGCGCCGCCTATGAGGTGTGGAACATGCGGGTAGCGACCGGCACGCTGAACCGCTGGTTCGAGACCGCGTTGGAGCGCCACCAGGCGCCCCTGGTCGAAGGGCGCCGGCTGAAGTTGCGCTACATCACCCAGGCCAAGGCGCGGCCGCCGACCTTTGTGGTGTTCGGCACGCGGGCGGAGCAGACGCCGGAGGATTACCAGCGCTACCTATCCAATTCGATGCGCGAGGAATTCAATCTGCCGGGCACACCTATCAGATTGCAGTTCCGCGGGACGAAGAACCCTTATGCCGAGGATCGCGATTGATCTACGGCGGCTGTGATTCGCTAGACTTGCATTAACTTCCGCTCATGATCAGGTTGCGCCCGTAAAGCCGCTTCAAGCGGCCATCTTGGGGGAATGCAATTCGTGCTTGAAATCGAAACCAGAACCATCGGCAAGGTCACGCGACGGCTCGTGCCGTTTCTGATCGTCTGCTACTTCGTGGCGTATCTGGACCGGGTGAACGTGGGCTTTGCAGCGCTGCAGATGACCAAGCAGCTTGGCCTCACCTCCACCATGTTCGGCTTTGGCGCCGGCGTGTTCTTCCTGCTTTATTTCGTGTTCGAGGTGCCGTCGAACCTGTTCCTGGAAAAGTTCGGCGCGCGCCGCTGGATCGCGCGAATTATGATCACCTGGGGCATCCTGTCGGGGATGATGGCGTTCATTCCTCAGATTGCCGCATTTACGGGCCTGTCCACCGAATACACCTTCTACGGGCTGCGGATGCTGCTCGGCGCGGCGGAGGCCGGGTTCTTCCCGGGCATCATCTTCTTTCTCACGCTGTGGTTTCCGGGCGTGTATCGCGGCCGGATGATCGGCTTCTTCATGGCGGCGATCCCGCTCTCCTCCGTCATCGGCTCGCCGATCTCGGGGCTGCTACTGGATCTCGATGGCAGTGGCGGGCTGGCCGGCTGGCAGTGGCTGTTCCTGATCGAGGCGATACCTGCTGTGCTGCTGTCGTTCGTGGTGCTCGTCTACCTGACGGACAAGCCGGCAGATGCGACCTGGCTCGCCAATGACGAACGGCGCTGGCTCGCCGACCGAATCGCCACCGAGCAGGCTGTGCGCGCGAACGCGCATGGTATGTCGGTGATGCAGTCGCTTCTCAACCCGCGGGTGCTGGCACTGGCGGTGGTTTATTTCGGCGCGGTCGCCTGCAATTACGGCGTGGGCTTCTTCCTGCCCACCATCGTGAAAGGCTTCGGCCTCACCAACCTGATGACCGGCGTGGTAACGGCCATACCCTACGTGGTCGGGTCCATCGGAATGGTGTGGTATTCGCGCCGGTCGGACCACAAGCTGGAACGCAAGGGCCATGCCTCGGTAGCACTTGCGATCGCGGCGGTGGGGCTGGTCGCGGCCACGCTGACCGAAGACCCGTTCCTGAAGATGGCCGCGTTCTCGATCAGCGCCTTCGGCGTGTTCGCGGTCCTGCCGGTGTTCTGGACCTTGCCGACGGCGTTCCTGTCCGGGCCGGCGGCGGCGGCCGGTATTGCCATCATCAACTCGATCGGCAATCTTTCGGGCTTTGCTGGGCCGTTTGCTATGGGCCGCATCAAGGACGCCACCGGCAGCTTCAACGGCGGCCTGCTGCTGATTGCTGGCTTCGTGGTGCTGGCGATGGTGATCGTGCTGATGCTGCCGCACAACACGGCGCTGGAGAAGGCGCCGGACGGGCGGGCCGTCCCGGCGGAATAGTCAGTCGTGCGGGTCTGGCCGTCGTGAGGCGGCCAGGCCCCATCCTATGATGAGCACCGCCCAGCCGGCAGTGTCGAAAGTGAACAGGCTGCTAGTCGAGGCAATCGGCCAAAACACCACCACGAAAGCCACCACAAGCATCGCCTGCTCCGGATCGACGGAGGGGCGCAGGGCACCCAGAAGGCGGCGCAACCAAAACCCGAGCATCGCCACAAAGGCGGCAAGGCCCGTGAGCCCCCCCATGACGGCGGCCTCCAGATAATAATTGTGCGGATGAATGTTGCAGGCAGCAGCGCCGATATCGGTGTTCTCTATGCCCATCGCCGGCAAGGCATGGAAATAGGTCGGGTTCGGGCACAGTCCCCGAAAGCCGTCAAAGCCCATGCCAAGCAACGGATTCAACCCAACCATGACAGCCGCCCGCACATAAAGCTGGCCATAGGGACTGTCGGGAAAATGCGCCATCTGCTCGGCGAAGCGCACCACCAGCTTCGCGTAGGCCGGCGGCGACAACACCGGAAGCGCCAGCAGGGCCG
>JAYTHH010000322.1:0-3688 GCA_043732745.1 Rhodospirillales bacterium | reverse complement strand
GATGATCTCGCCGTCAGCCTGCCGCCCCTGGCAGCCTGAACGAGCAACCAGCCCTGCTCGGCAGCGACGTTGCTACACCACGGGGCGGGACATGATCGGCACCGGTGCCCAGCACGTCGCCGATGATGGCACCGATGGCGCGCTGGTCGGCACCGGACATCGACTCCTGTATGGCTTTCCAGTTCTGAACCTCGACCAGGCCCAAACCACCCTGGGAGCCGTTTCGCATCGCCAGTTCCGCAATGCGGGTGAAGCTGCGCGGGTCGGCCAGCGTAGGGGCGCCCGATGAGGCCACGCCCAAGCCTGCTGCAATCGGCCCGATCGAGAAGCTCAGCCGGGCGCATTGCGGCGTCGTTTGCAGCAGGAAGGCGCCGACGGAAACCTGGGAATGCGCGGTATCGGCCAGGCAGAGTTGCATGGGGGCGATGCGGCCGGTTTGGCCGATCATCGCGAGTGCGATGTCCAGCGTCTCGTGGTCTGTCGCCGCGAACAGGCTTGTGATTTGGCTGCCGATATAATCCTGCGCCGTCCGCCCGAAGCGGCTGGGGAACGCACCGGCGGCAAAGCCGATCACGCCCTCGATGTCGGTCTCCACCAATAGGTCGGCTGCTGCGAAGGCGAAGGCGAGAAATCGGTCTGTACCACCAGATGGCGCGCGCGGCCTGTCAGGTGGAGGGCGCTGGGCAGGGGAGATGAGTGTTTCGGAGGGCGGCATTCGGAACCCCTGTGGTCTGGGATCAGCATGCCGCCTTCGCGTTAACGGCGAATGAAGGCGGTTACGCCAATGCCGCTTCGCCCTCCAAGGTCACGGCGACGGCGTGGACCACGGAAGCGATACGCACAGCGGTCTGCACCTGTTCGGCAGAAAGCCCACCATGGCGCACTACTTTTTCGTGACTTTCCATGCACATGCCGCAGCCGTTGATGGCCGAGACGGCCAGTGACCACAGCTCGAAATCCACCTTTTCCACGCCCGGTCGCGCCATCACATTCATGCGTAATTTGGCCGGCAGGTTGAGATAGTCGCCACCCACCAAATGGGTGAAACGGTAATAGACGTTGTTCATCGCCATCACGGAGGCCGCGGACTTGGCGGCATTCAACGCCTCGGCGGACAGTTTCGGGGCGAATTCCGCCAGGATCGCCTGGATCACCACTGCGTTGCGTGACGCTAGGGCGGAGACGATGAACGTGCCGGCCAGTTGCTGGGTGTTCAGCGTGGGATCCATCGCCAGCGAGCCGAGGTTCAATTTTTGATCCTTGGCATATTCGGGCAGCGCGTTCTTGAGGCTCTCGATCGACATCGCATTTTCCAGTCTAGAAATGGACCAGGCCCCGAAGGGCCTGGTTCAGACGCATCGGAGACAAAGACCTCTCAGGCGGCCTTGTCGAAAAGTTCGGCCGGCTTCAGCGTGTCTTCGCCCTTGGTCCAGCCGCACGGGCACAGCTCGTCGGTCTGCAACGCGTCAAGGATGCGGATCACCTCGTTCGGGTTGCGGCCCACGTTGAGGCCGTTCACGGAGGCCCACTGGATCACGCCATAGGGGTCGACGATGAAAGTCGCGCGCAGGGCCACGCCCTCGGTCTTGTCCAGAATGCCCAGCGCACCGGTGAGGTCGCGCTTCACGTCGGCCAGCATCGGGAAGGGGAGGTCGTTGATGTCGGCATTGTGCAGGCGCCAGTTCAGATGTACGAACTCATTGTCGGTCGATGCGCCGTACACCACAGCGTCACGATCCGCAAAATCGCCGTTCAGCTTACCGAAAGCGGCGATCTCGGTCGGGCAGATGAAGGTGAAATCCTTCGGCCAGAAGAACACGATCTTCCACTTTCCTTGATCGGTCGTGTTGTTGATTTCAGTGAAGGACACGCCCGGGCCACCAAGGCCCTCGGCGCCGCCCTTGACGGCGGTCAGCTTGAATTCGGGGAACTTGTCACCAACGGTCAACATGCGGTCTCTCCCAACGTCGAGGAATTGTGCAGGCGCAGCAAATCACGCCGAATGAGAGACATAGCAAACATACCGCACTGCACAATAAACGTTTTGATGAATTCTGCGATGGAAGATGATCGAAAAATTCGATGGCGCCTGTCGGAACCGCTGCGGCCTTGCAACGCGGTGTCCGAACAGACAAATCCATCATCTCACTCTTTTTGAGCGATATGGTCGATGTCCCCTTTGCCCACGCCGCAGCAGCTTCGCTACCTCACGGCACTCGCCGAATTCCAGCATTTCGGCCGGGCGGCAGATGCCTGTGCCGTGACCCAATCCACGCTCTCCGCCGGTCTGCTGGCGTTGGAGCGACAGATGGACACGCGAATCCTGGATCGTGAGAGCGGCAAGCGCGTGCTGTTCACTCCGCTGGGCCGAGACCTGGTGGAACGCGCGCGGACCGCCCTGGCCTCGCTCAACGCCATGGTCGAGGCCGCGGACGCCGCGCGCGCGCCGATGAGCGGCAAGTTGCGCATGGGCGTCATTCCCACCGTCAGCCCGTTCCTGTTGCCGCGGCTGATGCCGGCGCTGCGGGAGGCGTTCCCCAACCTTCTTCTGTTTCTGCGTGAGGACACCACGCCCCGTCTTGTGGATGGCCTGGCCGCCGGGCGGCTGGACCTGGCACTTCTGGCACTGCCCTGCGCCTGCCAGGGCTTCGAGACGCTGCCGGTGGTGCGCGATCCATTCGTAGCGGCCCTTCCCAGGGGTCATGCCCTGGCGTCCCGCGACGACATTCCCGCGCATTTGTTGGCATCCGAACATCTGCTGTTGCTGGAGGACGGTCATTGTCTGCGCGACCAGTCGCTGCATGTCTGCGGCTATGACCGTGGCGATGCTCCCGCCGAGGACTTCGCCGCCACCAGCCTGCACACGCTGGTGCAGATGGTGGCTGGCGGGCTGGGCGTCACGCTGTTGCCGCAGCTTGCGGTCAGCGCCGGCATCACCGCGCAGACCGGGATCGTGCTGCGGCCATTGTCCGGCGACGGGGCGTTTCGGACATTGGGACTGGTTTGGCGGCCAAATGCAGCACGCGCAGCGGAGTATCGCGCCTTGGCGCCAGTGCTGGCGGGAGCAGTCGCCGAGGACTTCAGCGCCGCCCCAGCCCGGTGATTGCGGCGCCGAACACGGCGGCCATGACGGTCACGATGCCGATCATCAGCTTCATCCGGTAAGCAATCGCATCCGCCTCCTCCCGAAAACGCTGGTGCATGGCGGTGCGTTCAGCGGCCACCGCCTGTTCGGCGTTGGCGGGCAGCGGGTCGAACGCGCTGGCGCTCTCGTCCAGCCGTGGCGCCAAGGCCTTCAGGTCCGCGTGCGGGTTCGGGCCGCGCAGCGCCACCAGCGCGTCGTCCAGCGCCACGTCGCGCACCATGGCATGGTAGAACGGCAGCGGGGCGGCGAAGGTGGAGAAGATTCCCACCAGGCCCACGATCGCAAAGCACATGGCCAGAAAGCCGGCCGCAGCCAAGCTGTTGTTGCTGCGCCGGGCGGTGGCGGGGGCTTCGGACCTTGATTGCGTCATCGGGCGCATCTCCTGTGGATGTGCGCACATCGGCGCTGGCGTCCGGCGCGTCAACCGGGCACATAGGCCGCTCCGCCGGGTGCTTCGATGTGTGTTAGGTTATGCCGGCTAGATCTGGTCGGGCAGACATTGACAGATCGCAGTCCTGCCTCTATCCACCGCGCCTCATTTCG
>JAYTHH010000321.1:0-3719 GCA_043732745.1 Rhodospirillales bacterium | reverse complement strand
ATCTCTGGACCTGCAACGCGATGCCCTCGTCACTGCTGGTGTCGATGAGCGTCATCTGTTTGAAGATCGGGTCAGCGGTAGCCGTGGGGATCGAGCGGGTCTGACCAAGGCGCTCGCATTCATCAAATCCGGTGACTGCCTGGTTGTCTGGAAACTGGACCGGCTGGGGCGATCACTGCCGCACCTGCTCACCACGGTCACGGACCTCAAGAAACGCGGCATCGCCTTCCGCTCGCTCACCGAGCAGATGGACACCACGACGCCGCAGGGCGAGTTCCTGTTCCATGTGTTCGGTGCGCTGGCGCAATTCGAAAGGTCGCTGATCCAGGAGCGCGTCCAGGCTGGTCTCGCTGCGGCTCGTCGTCGTGGGCGCCGCGGTGGAAGACCCACGGCTGTTGATGTCGAGAAACTTGCGGCAGTGATCACGGCGCTGGACGCCGGCGCCACCAAGGCTGGGATATGTCGGACGTTTGGCATCAAGCGCAGCACGTTGATCGACTCTCTGGCCCGGGTCGGGTGGTCTGCTGGCATCAAGGTCCAGGAAGCATGAATTGGCACGATATCAACGGCTGAACGAAGCGCAGATTGCCGATCTGTTTGATCCCCCGACGGAGCAACGCGAGTTGGTGCGTCATTACACGCTGTCAGATACCGACCTGACCGCGATCAAGCGCTGCCGCGGCGATCACAACCGCCTCGGTCACGCCCTCATGCGCTGCTACCTGCAATATCCCGGCCGCGCTATGCGCATTGGCGAGCGGCCAGCGGCGGCGTTGCTGGCATTTGTTGCTGAGCAGATCGATGTTCTTCCGGAATCGATTGACACATACATTGCCGAGGAACGAAACCGCCAGCGCCACGCTATCGAATGCCAGGAACAGCTTGGCCTCCGCCCTTTCGGCAAACGTCCTGCCGCTGAATTGACCGGCGTACTTCTGCCTCAGGCGATCGAGAACGATCGGCTCGCCCATCTGGCCGAACTGGTGATGCGGAATTGCCGCGAACGCCGCATTGTCGCCCCGTCTCCTGCCGCGCTTGAGCGGCTCTGCGCCGACCTCCGACACCATGCACGCAGAGAAGCACATCGTCGGCTGACCAATGGGCTGTCCGCCGAACAGCGTAAGCGCCTTGATGAGCTGACCCAGCGCCGCGAGGAGGGGAGCCAAACTTGGCTGACCTGGTTGAGGCAGATGCCGGAAGCCGCCAAGCCTGCGGCTATGCTCGGCGTGATCGAGCGGCTGGAGAAAGTGAGGGGCATCGGTATCGAGCCGGGCCGCGGTCATCTCGTCCATCAGGCGCGGCTGGCACAACTCACGCGTGAAGCCGGCCGCTCCACGGTCCAGCATGTTGCCGACTATGAACGGCAGCGCCGGCACGCCACATTGGTGGCGATCAGCGTGGACCTCTCCGCCAGCCTGACCGACCAGGCCATCGATCTATTTGACCGGTTGGTCAGCGCCATGTTCCGAAAAGCCGAGGGGCGGCATGCCCGCGCCTTTCAGGCCGACGCTCGAGCAATCAATGACAAAGTTCGTCTCTACGCACGCGTTGGTGCCGCGTTGATCACCGGCCGCAATGACCAGCAGGATGGATATGATGCGATCATCGCGCTGATGCCGTGGGAGAAGTTTTGCACGAGTGTCGCTGAAGCCGAGGCCTTGGCGCGACCGGAAGAGTTTGACGCCTACAAGAACCTCGGCGAGCACTACGCCGGCGTCCGGCGATGGTCGCCGGCATTCCTGGATGCCCTTGTGTTCGAGAGCGTGCCAGCATCTGCCTCGTTGATGCGCGCCATCGAAGTGCTACGCGAGGCGAACCGCTCGGAGAAATCCAGCCTGCCGAAATCGGTACCAACCGCGTTCGTCAAGCAGCGCTGGGCAGTACAGGTGATGCCGGGCGGCACCATCGACCGGCGCTATTACGAACTCTGCGTGCTGTCGGAATTGCGGGATCGGTTGCGGGCCGGCGATGTATGGGTGACAGGCAGCCGACAATACAAATCCTACGAAGAACGCTTGATCTCACCGGAGACTTTGGAAAAGCTCAAGCAAAGCGACGGCCTGCCGGTCGCCGTCGAGGCGGATTTCGAGACGTTCATTGCGGCCCGCCGCACTCTGCTCGATGAGCGAATGACCGCGGTCGATGCTCGTGCCGCCGAGGGAAAACTGCCGGATGTCACGCTCACCAAGGGCGTGCTCAAGATCTCGCCGATCGAGAAATCGACACCGCCAGAGGCCGAGGCCCTGGCCGCCCGCCTCTACGCCATGTTGCCGCGCATCCGCATCACCGACCTGCTGGCCGAGGTGGCAACCTGGACGCTGTTCCCCGACTGCTTCACCCACCTGCGTACCGGCGAAACGGCTGCTGACAGCCACATCCTGATGGCCGGATTGCTCGCCGACGGGCTCAATCTCGGCCTTACCCGCATGGCGGAGGCGTGCAGCATCGGCAGCCTTGGCCAGTTGGCGTGGACATCGGACTGGCACATTCGCGATGAAACCTATCTCCTGGCGCTGCGCTGCCTGGTCAACCAGCAGCAGCGAGAACCGTTTGCCGCGCACTTCGGCAGCGGCATGGCATCGTCATCGGACGGCCAGTTCTTCCAGGCTGCCGGGTATGGTCGTGCCGCCGCCAATCTGAATGCCCACTACGGTCACAAGCCGGGCTTCAAGGCTTACACCCACATCTCTGACCGCTATGGCCCCTTCTATACCAAGTTGATCGCGGCCACGGCGAGCGAGGCGCTGCATGTGTTGGACGCGTTACTCTATCACCAGAGCGAGGTTTCCATACGCCGGCACCATACCGATGGCGGCGGCGATTCCGACCATGTCTTCGCCCTATGCACGCTGGTGGGCTTACAGTTCGCGCCGCGTATCCCGGACCTGAAGCATCGGCGTCTCTACAGCTTCGGCAAGCCGTCCGCCTATCCCGTGCTGGAGCCGATGATTGCCGGCCGCATCAACGTGGAACTCATCCGCGCCCATTGGTTGGAGATCCTCCGTATCATCGCCTCCATCCGCACCGGCACCGTAACGGCGTCGCTCATCATGCGGCAACTCGCCTCATACCCGCGGCAGAACGGGGTCGCCGCAGCCCTGCGTGAGTTGGGGCGCATGGAGCGCACGCTGTTCACGCTCGACTGGATCGACGATCCCGAACTGCGCCGCACCACGGGGCAGGAGCTCAACAAGGGCGAGGCCCGCAATAGTCTGGCGCGTGCAGTGTTCCTTCACCGCCTCGGCGAGATCCGCGACCGAACCTATGAGAACCAGCAGCACCGTGCTTCCGGCCTCAATCTGGTCGTCACCGCGATCATCCTATGGAACACCCGATATCTCGAGCGCGCGGTGGCCATCCTCCGCCAGGATGCGGACATTCCGGATCACCTGCTGGGGCACCTCTCCCCGCTCGGCTGGGAGCATGTCAACCTGACCGGTGATTACGTTTGGGGACATCAACACAGCGCGTCGGAAAACACTGGCGGATTGAGGCCGCTCCGCACACATCAAGAAGCACTCGCCAAAGCCGCCTAATGTTCTTGATTTGTCCGCTTATGCGTAACAGGAGGCCGTTTCGTTAGTTCTGGCCAGCCAGCGCCGTCGCAGACCAGCACGGCGTGGACCGTGGCAAGGATTCGTGCGGGATCCTCACACAAGGGCCTTTGACGCGGGTGCTGAGCTTGGCGGACGGGCGTAGGCAGGCAGGTCGAACGGCAA
>JAYTHH010000320.1:0-11904 GCA_043732745.1 Rhodospirillales bacterium | reverse complement strand
ACATCACATGAGTCACCCCGGCATCATCGGTCAGCAGGTCACGCAACGCCGTTGCTTCATCGGCAGGCCTATACCAAACATAGTTGTAGCGGCGATGGCCCGGCCGCAGGTCCTGGCCATCGCCGGCCACGGGATAGCCGATGAACTGCTCGCCCTTCGGCAGCCCAAAGCCGAACACGCCGAACAACGCCTGATGATGCGCGATGGGAAAATCCGCTTCGCCCACCATGCCGCGCCAGCCGACATAGCCGGCATAGATCGGCTGCTGCGTCGGCGCGCAGATATGGCGAACCGAAGAGCGAAATCCGTCCGCCGCCACCAGAAGATCGGCCGTGATCTCGCTGCGATCGGCAAAGTGGGCGGTTACACAATGGGTATCTTGGGTGATGCCGCACAGCTCGCGGCCGAGCAGGTAGCCATCTTCGCCCCACGAGCTGTGCAGCAGGTCGAACAACCGATCCCACGACGTCATCGTCTGCGCGAATGGAATACGGCCGATTTCGCCGCCGTCCTGCGCCAGGGTCAGGCGTTCGAACACTTCCACGCCGGCCTCACGCAACGCGCCGGATTCGAGGCACGAAAGCGCTTGCCAGAGCTGCCGGTGCGTCACGATACCGGCGCCGCGACCCGACAATTTGTGGCCGCTGCGCTCGCAGATCGTCACCTGCCAGCCACGAACACGCAGCAGCAGCCCGGCCATCAGCCCCGCGATCGATCCGCCGATGACCACAGCCTTCCCGGCCATTGCACGGTCGTACATTTTGCTTCCTCCGAGAACGCTCCCAAGCGCTGGCGCTGTCATACAAGGCCGTGGCATCCTTTGGCCATCATCCACCACATGGGAGTCCTCGCGCATGGCAGCAGGAAGCGGCGGCGCCATCTATCCCGATCTTGAGGGCAAGGTGGTCATCGTCACCGGCGGCGCCGGCGGCATCGGCGCGTCGATCGTGCGCGGTTTCGCGCGGCAGAAGGCGCGGGTCGGCATCATTGATCTGGACACACAGCGCGGCGAGGCGCTGAGCGCAGAACTGCGCGACGCCGGCGCCCCGGTGCATTTCACCGGCTGCGATCTTCGAGATATCGCGGCCTTGCGCCAGGCAATCTCCGGGATTCGTGACGCTCTGGGGCCAGTTGGTGTGCTGATCAACAACGCGGCACACGACGAGCGCCACGCGACCGAGGACGTGACGCCGGAATACTGGGACGACCGGATGGCGGTGAACCTTCGCCACCAGTTCTTCGCAGCCCAAGCGGTGCTGCCGGACATGAAGGCGCAGGGCCACGGCGCCATCATCAATTTCGGGTCGGTGTCGTGGATGGTGGGCCAAGGCGGCATGGCGGCCTACACCGCCGCGAAATCCGCCGTGCTCGGCCTCACGCGGTCGCTGGCGCGGGATTTCGGATCGTTCGGCATCCGCGTCAACGCGATCGCACCTGGCTGGATCATGACCGAACGCCAGATCGCGCTGTGGCTGACGCCGGAAGGCGAGGCGGAGCTTCTGGCGCGACAATGCCTGAAGCGCAAGCTGGTGCCTGACGATATTGCGAAGTTCACCGTGTTCCTGGCGTCGGACGAAGCGGGCGCCTGCACCAATCAGCATTATGTGGTGGATGGCGGCTGGGTTTAGGCCCCGAAGAACGAACCTGCCGTGCCGGCCACGTCCACCTGGAACGAGATCACAGTTCCGGGTTGGTCGTGGTCCAGGCGATCGCTTTGCAGGCTGGTGACGAACAGGGTTTTGTAATCCGGCCCGCCGAAGCAGGGCATCGTGGGGGCCGCCAGCGGAAGCTCGAAGCGGGCCATGATGGTGCCATCGGGGGAGATGCGGTTAACGCAGCCGGCTGACACGCCGGCGCTCCAATAGCAGCCCTCGCGGTCCATCGCCGCACCGTCTGGGCGGCCTTCTTCGTTTTTGAAGTGGCGGACGGCGCGTTGGTTGGCGATGGCGCCAGTGGCCAGATCATAATCGAACGCCTGGAGATACGGCGCCACGGTATCGCTGTGATACATCGTGGCACCGTCCGGGCTCCAGGCCAGGCCGTTGGAGATCGTCAATCCGTCCAATAGGCGCGTGCAAGTGCCGTCATGGTCGATGCGATACAGCGCCGCGACGGGCTCGCGTTTTTGGCGATCGTCCATGCTGCCGACCCAGAAGCGGCCATCTGGGCCGACCTTGCCGTCGTTGAGCCGATTGGTGGGGCGGTCCGGTTCCGGTTGTGCCACGGGCGTGAAGGCGCCGGTGGCGAAGTCGAAGAACGACACGCCGGTTCGCAGGGCCACGATGGCGCGGCCATCCTTGCAGATCCCGAAGCTGCCAATGGATTCCGGCATCGCCCAGGATTGCAGCGTGTCGGCTTCAGGGTTCAGGCAGAACAGAGCCGGCTTGAGAATATCCACAAAATACAGCGCCTGCTGCGCCTCATGCCAGAACGCGCCTTCGCCCAGACGCAGGTCGGGCACGCTGTAGCGTTGGATATCAGGGGTGATGATCTGCACTTTTCGCATTTCCTGCCATCGGTCTTCACACTCCCTTAGCATCTTCGCCGCATCCTGGCAGCCGCAACGGAGCATGAGGGATGCCCGGGATGAATCCGTCGTCGGTCGGCTTGCTGGATTTGGCAGAGCAGCGGCTGAAATGGCTGGGCGCACGGCAAAGCGTGCTGGCGGCCAACGTGGCCAATGCAGATACGCCTGGCTGGAAAGCTCGCGATTTGAAGACTTTTTCGGAGGTTTTGGGCGGCAGCGGCGCCGTGGCCGGGGCGCTGGTGCAGACCGATCCAAAACATCTGCACGGCTCGATATCAGACAAATCTGGCACGAAGCTGCTGGCCGGTGAGCAGGCGCCGGATGGAAACCAGGTCTCGCTGGATCAACAGCTCGAGAAAATTGCGCAAACCGACAGCGATCATGAGGCCGTGACGGCGCTGTATCGCCGCTATGTCGGCATGTTCAAAGAGGCTCTGGGAAGATGAACCCAATGCGAAAGGTGAGGCATGGATCTCGACAAGGCGCTGCGAATTTCGGCCAGCGGCATGCAGGCGCAGACAACGCGGCTGCGGGTAATCGCCGAAAATCTTGCCAACCAGGATACCACCGGCGGCAAGCCGGGGGCCGATCCCTACCGGCGCAAAACCGTCAGCTTCGACGATCAGGTGGACCGTGCCAGCGGCGAAACGCTGGTGCGGGTGAAGAAGATTGGCGTCGACAAATCGGCCTTCCCACAGAAATACGAGCCGTCGCATCCGGCGGCGGATGCCAAGGGCTACGTGAACACGCCGAATGTGAACAGCTTCGTTGAAGTGATGGACATGCGCGAGGCGCAACGTTCTTACAGCGCCAACCTGCAGGTGATGCAGGTGACCCGCGGCCTGCTGACGCGCGCCATCGAGATGCTGAAATAGGATGGCACAATAAGATGGCATTGGGAGCAGTTACCGGACCGGCCTTGCAGGCGCTGCAGGCCTATCGCGCCACGCAGGGGGAACAGGGTGCCGGTGCTGCACCAGGAGGCGTGGGCGGATTCGGCGATATGCTGCAATCTGCACTGAAGGGCGCAGTGGATCAGGGCCATGCGGCCGATCAGCAATCGATGGCGGCCATATCCGGCCATGGCAACCTGCTCGAAGTGGTCTCGGCGGTCTCCAAGGCGGAGTTGTCGCTGCAGACCACCATCGCGGTGCGGGACCGTGTGGTGCAGGCCTATCAGGACATCATGCGGATGCCAATCTGAGATGGCGCCCGCATGAACGTCCCTGCCTGAACGCCCGCGCGTGAGCGAGGGAGAAATCGGCGGTCTGCTGCGTGAGACAATGCTGGTCACGCTCAAACTGGGCGGTCCGGCCTTGGCGGTGGCGCTGGCGGTAGGTGTGGTGATGTCACTGGTGCAGGCGGTGACTCAGATCAACGAGCCCACTCTGGCCTTCGTGCCCAAGGTGGCCGCCATCTGCGGTGCCCTCGTTGTGGCTGGCCCGTTCATGCTCGCCGCGTTGCGAGATTACGCACAGATGATGTTCGACCGGTTGATCGCGGTGGGTGGTCAATGACGGCGGATGCCGAACAGGCGGCCCTGCTCGCCAGCCTGCCAGGCTGGGCCTTCGCAGCGGTGCTGCTGATGGCCCGCGTCGGCTGCGCCTGCATGCTGATCCCAGGGATCGGCGAGATGGAAGTGCCCATTACGGTGCGCGCCGGCTTCATGCTCGTTCTGGTCACGCTGCTGCTGCCGGTGGTGCTGCCGGATCTGCCTTCCATGCCGGCAGATGCGGCACATCTGGGGGGCATGGTGGCGGCCGAGGTGTTCAACGGGCTGTGGCTCGGCTGGCTGGCCCGGATGATCCTGTTGGCGCTGCCGATGGCTGGGCAGATCATTGCAGGTGCCATCGGGCTGACCAACGTGCTCCAGCCGGATGCCATGTTGGGGGCCGGCGCGTCTGCCCTACAGCGACTGCTGGGCCTGTCGGCGCCGCTACTGGTGCTCGGCTCCGGCCTGCACGCGATGCCGCTGGAAGCATTGGCCGGCAGTTACCGGCTCGTCCCGGCCGGAACGGTTCTCCCCGCCGGAGATACCGTGGATGCCTTTGTCGGATCGCTCGCGGCGGCGTTCGGGCTGGGCTTCCGGCTGGCTGCGCCTTTCCTGATGGCTGCCGTGCTGTTTCACGTCTCCCTCGGGCTGCTCGGGCGGCTGGTGCCCTCGCTGCAAACCTACTTTGCAGCCCAACCCGGGCAGATCCTCGGCGGCCTGCTGCTGCTGGGCCTGTTGGGTTCGGCGATGGTGGGGGTCTGGATGCAGGCTGCCGAGGGCTCGTTCGCTGGTTTGCCGGGGCTTTAGCGGGTGGCCGGGGACGCCGACAAGGAAGACAAGACCGAAGCAGCCTCCGCCAAGCGGCTGCAACAGGCGCGCGAAGAGGGCCGTGCGCCGCTGTCGCCGGAAGTAGCTGGGCTGGCAGTGCTTGTCTGCGGCGTTCTGGTTCTCGGCCAGGTTTTGCCCAGTGTTGCGCGCGACACGGCACAGTCACTGGCAGCACTGCTGTCGGATGCGCATCGGCTCGACCTGGGCACGGCCGCAGGCCGGGCAGTGCGAAGTTGGCTTGGCCTTTCCTGGTGGTTCGCGGTGGGAAGCCTGCTGGCGGGCTGCTTCGGCGTGCTGCTGCAGACCGGCTTTTTGCTCAGGATGGCGGCCATCAAGCCGAACTTCGGCAAGCTCAACCCGCTGTTTGGGCTCAGTCGACTGTTCGGGCCGCATAATCTGATGGAGGCCGGCAAATCTTCGCTCAAGATCGCCGTGATGGGTACGGTCGGCTGGAACGCGCTGGCGGCGACTGTGCCGGAATTCCGTCAGGCCTTGTTCTGGAGCCCGGTTTTGCTGGCTGAGCGGTTGGTTCAGCATATCACCTCGATCGCAATTGCGATTTTGGGCATCCAGGGTCTGATCGCGGGCGTCGATCTACTGCGCACACGGCTTCTCTTCAACGCTGATATGCGAACGACCAGGCAGGAGCAGCGCGATGAGACGCGCGAGTCGGATGGCGATCCCCACGTCAAGGCGCGGCTGAAGCAGATCCGCCAGCAGCGCTCGCGGCGACGCATGATGCAGGCGGTGCCGAAGGCCGCCGTCGTGGTAACCAACCCGACCCATTACGCCGTGGCGCTGGCCTACGATCGTGGCAGCGGCGGTGCGCCGCGCATCGTGGCCAAAGGCATGGAGGAGATGGCCGCGCGCATCCGCGAAGCGGCGCGGGAGGCGGGCGTTCCGCTGGTGGCCAACGCGCCGCTGGCACGCGCCTTATATCCATTGCCGCTCGACCGCGAGATCCCGGCCGAGCATTTCAAGGCGGTGGCTGAGCTCATCGCCTATGTCTGGAAGCTGAACGCAAGGCGAGGTGCCGCGGCCTCGGCACCGCCATGAGCGGGTCCCGCAAGGCGCCGCCGGGGGTCTATTCCAACAAGGCCCGCCCGTCGGAACAATGCGCTGGCCAAGATGATGACACCGCGCAGCGTGCCCATGATGCACAACTGGCGCACAGCCAGAAACTTCAGGCCACGGGACAATTGGCCGGCGGCATCGCGCACGACTTCAACAATCTGCTGACTGCCATCCTAGGCGCCGCCGAGGGCATCATCGAGCGCGGGCATGGCGGCGAGACGGCGGAGGACGCCTGTCAGATCCGCGACAGCGCCCAGCGCGGCGCCGCCCTGGTACGCCAATTACTGGCATTCGGCCGGCAACAGATGCTTCGTCCCAGGGCACTTGCCGTCAACGATGCGATCGCCAGCGTGTCCGGTCTGCTACAGCGGCTGCTGGGCGCGCGGGTTCGGCTGGTAGTGGAGCTGGAACAGCCCGGGCGCTGCGTGCTTGCCGACCCCACCCAGCTCGATCAGGTCCTGATCAACCTGGTCATGAACGCCCGCGACGCGATGCCCCAGGGCGGTGAGATCACGCTGCGCAGCGCCCATGTCACGGTGTATCTTCCACGCATCGCCGGCACCGAGACGATGCCGCCCGGTTGCTATGTTACCATCGAGGTGCAGGACAGGGGCACCGGCATTCCTGCCCACGTGCTGCCGCACATCTTTGAGCCGTTCTTCACAACCAAGCGCGAACGGGGTGGCAGCGGTCTTGGGCTGCCCAGCGTGCACGGAATTATCCGCCAATCGAACGGCTACCTGACGGTGAAAACTGAGCCGGGCATAGGTACCAGCATGCACATCTTCCTCCCGCGCTGGGACGGCCCTGCGCCGCCGTTGCCTACGCCCGACGCGGAGCCGCGCGCAGTATCGGTCCAACCGGCGCAGGCTCCACCGAAATCACGCGGCGTGGTGTTACTGGCCGACGACGAAACCCCAGTGCGCCGGCTGGCGCAGCGTGCGCTGAGTAGGGCTGGCTGGGAGGTGATCGAGGCCGAATCGGGTGAAGCGGCGCTCGAGTCGCTGCGTCTGCGCCCTGCATCGGCACCTGCAATCGCAGCGCTCATCTCCGATATGATCATGCCGGGCATGACAGGGCTGGAGCTTGCGGGCTTTGTCCGAACCGCATGTGCGCGCCCTTCGCTGCCTGTCATCTTCGTGTCCGGGTACGCAAAAGCGCCGGTCCGACGTGGGATTGCGCAGGCCGAGACGCGCTTTTTGCCGAAGCCCTATCGCCTTGCGGAACTGGTGGCCGCGCTGGAGCAGGCAACAAGCACAGATAAATGATCCTGTTTTGTTCTTGCAGCGCAGTTGATTAACGAACATATACCGAACGAATGGTTAATGCCGTCACGCGTGCAAGATTGCGGCCGTGTTCGGGACTGTGACAGACTCATCTTCGTAAAACACATTCGATCGGGCACATGAAAAGCAATCCGCGGGAGCCAGTATCCATGGACAAGAACAAGGCGCTCGACGCCGCCATGGCGCAGATCGAGCGCGCCTTCGGCAAAGGCTCCATCATGAAGATGGGCGCGAAGGCCGGTGACGAGCAGATCGCGGTCATCTCGTCGGGCTCGCTCGGGCTCGATCTGGCGCTGGGCATCGGTGGCCTGCCGCGCGGCCGCATCGTCGAGATCTACGGCCCGGAAAGCTCCGGTAAGACCACCTTGGCGCTGCACGCCATTGCCGAGGCGCAAAAGCGCGGCGGCACCTGTGCGTTCATTGATGCCGAGCACGCGCTCGACCCGATCTATGCCCGCAAGTTGGGCGTCGATGTCGACAACCTGCTGATCAGCCAGCCGGATGCCGGCGAGCAGGCGCTGGAGATCGCCGATACCCTCGTAAGGTCCGGAGCGATCGACGTTCTGGTGGTCGACTCGGTGGCCGCCCTGGTGCCACGCGCCGAACTCGAGGGTGAGATGGGTGACACGCATGTCGGCCTGCACGCCCGCCTGATGAGCCAGGCATTGCGCAAAATCACTGGCAGCGTGGCGAAGTCGAACACGATGCTGATATTTCTCAATCAGATCCGCCTCAAGATCGGCGTGATGTTTGGCAACCCGGAAACCACCACCGGTGGTAACGCGCTGAAGTTCTACGCCTCGATCCGTCTGGAAATCCGCCGCATCGGCCAGATTAAGGACCGCGACGAGGTGGTGGGCAACCAGACCCGCGTGAAGGTGGTGAAGAACAAGCTGGCGCCCCCGTTCAAGCAGGTGGAGTTCGACATTATGTACGGCGAGGGCATCAGCAAGGTGGGTGAGCTGGTCGATCTCGGCGTGAAGGCCGGCGTGGTGGAGAAATCCGGCGCCTGGTTCAGCTGCGACAGCCAGCGCATCGGCCAGGGCCGCGAGAACGCCAAGCAATTCCTGCGCGACCACCCGGACATGGCCGAATCGATCGAGAAACGGGTGCGCGACCAGGCCGGCGTGGTCGCCAACATGATGATGGCGTCGCCTACCGACAGCGAGGAAGCCGACGCTGCCGAATAACGGGGTGGACGAGGAAGGCATCGGGCAGGCGCTCGATAGCGCCGACCATGAGCTTATTGCGGCTGCGATCGCTGTGATCACGCAGCACCACCGGCCGTTCTGGCATACGGTGGCGGCTGCGTTGCGGGATGAGGACGGACGGATCTGGACCGGGCTGCATCTCGGCGCCACCGTTGGCCGGCTTTCAATATGCGCCGAGCCGGTGGCGCTGGGGCAGGCGGTGATGCAAGGCGCCAAGCGTATCGTCACGGCGGTGGCTGTGCGGCATCCCAAGCCCGATGAGACCGACCGGGAGATCGCAGTGGTGGCGCCTTGCGGGGCATGCCGCGAACTGCTGGCGGATTATGCGCCGGAGTGTTTGGTGATCGTGCCGGGCAAGGTAAAGTTGACGGTATTGGCGCTGCTTCCTTTGCCTTATCGGCGGTAATCCACCGTTTCGATGTTGGGACGGTGGACTTTGTCCACCTTGGGTCACTTTGCGCGGGCTTTTACGGCAGCGGCTTCTTCGGCGCTGGAGACTCCGCCATGGGCGGCAGACCACGCGACCGGATTCTCCAAGAAGCGCCGCACCTCGGCCAGTGCCTTCTCGTCGAAATACGGCCGCTCCTTGCAGGCTTCCAGCACGTCCCACCAGGTTGCGAGATGATGCAGCGTCACGTCCATCGCCTTCAGCATCTCGAAGCTGCCGGGGAACACGCCGTAGAAGAACACCACGAAGGTGTGGTTGCAGATCGCCCCGGCCTCGCGCAGCGCCTGGGCGAACTGGATCTTGGAGCCGCCATCGGTGGTCAGGTCCTCCACCAGAAGGGTTTGCTTGCCCTCTGGCACGTCACCTTCGATCAGTGCATTGCGCCCGAATCCTTTCGGCTTTTTCCGCACATACGCCATCGGCGCCATCATCCGGTCAGCCATCCACGCGGCGAACGGAATGCCCGCGGTCTCGCCGCCCACCACCGCCTCGATCGTCTCAAAGCCGATATGACGGCCGATCTTCTCCACCGCCAGTTCGCAGATCTTGGCGCGCGCGCGCGGGAAATAGATGATGCGGCGGCAATCGATATAGACGGGGGACTTCCAGCCCGAGGTGAACGTATAAGGCTCCTCTGGCCGGAAATTGACGGCCTTGATCTCCAGCAGGATGCGCGCGGTCGTAAGGGCCGCGTCGCGATCCCATTCCGATTGCTGGCTCATGGTCATGTGGCTGTCATCTCCGTGTCGCGGTCGCTGAAATAGTGGCGTCGATGTCGTAGCGGTAAGGGCCGGTTGCGTCTATGAGGCGTGGGGGGCTGGGACGCCCGGGACGGGCAGGGGAGCGGTTGCAGCCGGTGATCTGGGTTCTCGATGATCCGCGAGCGGGCACGGCGGCGCAGGCGATCGGCATCGCCGAGCGGCTGGGCCAACCGTTTCGCCGTATTCCACTGGCCTGGAACTGGAAGTCCCGTGTCGCCGCCCTGGCGCCGCATGGCTCGCTGATGGGCGTGGCCGCCGCCGCCGGCTTCGAGGCCCCCGAGCACGAGGCACCCACCATGGTGATCTCGGCCGGCCGTCGCTCGGCCCCGGTGGCACTGTGGCTCAAGGCGAGATACGCCTGTCGCCTGGTCCATTGCATGTCCCCCGGCCTATCCGGCCTGTTTCGGCGCGAGGCATTCGATCTGCTGGTGATCCCCGCGCATGACAGACCCGCAGCCGCACGCAACGTGATGCCGGTGCTGGGTGCACCGCACCGCGTCAGCCCGCTGTCGCTCTACCAAGCGGAGCTGGCCTGGGGTGAACGTCTCGGCCATCTGCCCAAGCCGCGCGTGGGGCTGCTGGCGGGCGGCTCCATCCGCGCGGTGGGCATGCCGACCGAACTGGCATTCGCGCTTGGCCGCACGGTGGCCCAACTCGCCATCAACATGGGAGGCACCGTCATGGCCACCACCAGCAGGCGCACCGGCCAGGATGCGGCAGATGCGCTGGCTGATGGCCTCGGCCCCGCCATGCACGTGCTGTATCGCTGGGGCGAGCCGGACGAAAACCCGTATATGGGCTACCTCGCCACCGCGGATGTCATCGTGGTTACGGCCGACTCGGTGTCGATGATCTCAGAGGCCTGCGCCACCACCTCGCCTGTTTATGTCGCCTTGCCGGAACTGGCGGGGCCGCGTCATCGCGCCTTGGTGGAAAGCCTGGCGCAGTCCGGCCAGGTCCGTCCGTTCACCCATTCGCTGGCCGGTTGGCCGCGCGCACCACTCGACGAATCGGGCCGGGTGGCAGACGAAATCCGCCGTCGTTTCGGGATGGATTGACGAAAACGCCGCTGCGGCATCTGTTGCGACAGGACCACGGCCAAGGTAGAGCGCAATGAACAGGCAATATCGGATCGCCGTCATTCCCGGAGACGGGATCGGCAAGGAAACCACGCCGGAAGGCCTGCGCGTCCTGCACGCGGCCGCCACCCGCTTCGGCTTCTCGCTCAAGCTCAATGAATATGACTGGTCCTGTGAAACCTATACGCGCACCGGCAAGATGATGCCGGATGACGGCATGGACCGCATGGCCGAGAGCGACAGCATCTTTTTGGGAGCTGTCGGCTGGCCCGGCGTGCCCGACCATGTCTCGCTCTGGGGCCTGCTGATCCCGATTCGCCGGGGCTTCGACCAGTACGCCAATGTGCGTCCCTGCAAGCTGATGCCCGGCGCCAAGACGCCGCTGGCCGGCCGCACCGAGGCGGATATCGATTTCTACGTGGTGCGGGAGAACACCGAGGGTGAATACTCCTCCATCGGCGGGCGCATGTTCCCCGGCACAGACCGCGAATTTGTCAGCCAGCAATCAGTGTTTTCGCGAATCGGCTGCGACCGCATCATCAAATACGCCTTCGAACTGGCGATGACGCGGCCCCGCCGCAAGCTGACGTCGGCCACCAAGTCCAACGGTATCATTCACACGATGCCGTTCTGGGACGAGCGTTTTGTCGAGATGGCAAAATTGTATCCGGCCGTTGCGACCGACCAGTTCCATATCGACATCCTGTGTGCGCACTTCGTCCAGCATCCGGACTGGTTCGATGTGGTGGTCGGCTCCAACCTGTTTGGCGATATTCTGAGCGATCTCGGCCCGGCTGTGGCCGGCTCGATCGGCATCGCGCCGTCGGCCAACATCAACCCCGAGCGGGTGTTTCCGTCGATGTTCGAGCCCGTGCACGGCTCGGCGCCGGATATTGCCGGGCGGATGATCTGCAACCCGATCGGCCAGATTTGGTCGGGCGCCATGATGCTGGATCATCTCGGCGAGGCGGAGGCGGCGTCCACCATCGTGGCAGCGATCGAGACGCTGCTGCGCGAGGGCGGCCCTCGCACGCGGGACATGGGTGGTCAGGCCGGCACGCAAGAGGTCGGCCGCGCGATTGCCGAGTTGGTCGCCGCGGGCTGATACCAACCTCACTTCAAACAAGAACTGGGGGCCGCTCATTGTGGCCTCCGGCCGAACGGCCTAAATAGGGGTTGTTATGAGGGATGAATCATG
>JAYTHH010000319.1:0-3746 GCA_043732745.1 Rhodospirillales bacterium | reverse complement strand
CGATGGGCGTGATCGGCGACGCCGCCGACGCCGAGTACCACGCCGGCGTGTTGCACAAGATTGTTGGGATACAGCAGCTTGACGCCCACAATGGCCACGCGCGGGTCCGAAGCCGCTTCGCCGACCATCTGCGCCAGCCAGTGGCGCTGGCGCACGAACACGTCGTTGTTCAGGAACAGCAGGAACGCGCCTTCGCTTGCGGCGACGGCGGTGTTGTTGAGTTCGCTGTAGTTGAAGGACCGCTCCTCCCGGATCACGCGCACGTCCGGCAGGGTGGCCATTTCGCCGTTGAAGGCTGCGGCTTCGGCAGACACCGACCAGTTGTCGACCAGGATGATTTCGAAGTTGGCGTAATCGGTGACGGCGCGGACCGCATCGACGCAGGCGCGGGTCAGCGCGATATGTTCGCGGAAGGGAATGATGATCGAGACCTTGGGCGCATCCTTCGGCAAGGCCCAGTCGATGGCGTAGAAGGTCGCGTCGCGCGGTGAGCGCACGTGGCCCTGCATGCCACGCCGGGTCAGCGCGTCCGACACCGCTGTGATGCCGGCCTGTATGGCGTAGGATTTGCTCTTGCCCGAGGCCGCCGTCGAGGTGGGTGTTTTGCGCCAGTGATAGAGGATGTCCGGCACGTGGTGGATCTGCGCCGGAGGTGTGATCTCGGACAGCCGAAGGATGAGATCATGGTCCTGCGCGCCGTCGTAGATTTTGCGCAGAGGGCCGGCAGCGCGCAACTGGCAGGCGTCGACGAACAGCAGATGGCAGATATAGTTCTGTGACAACAGAAGACGATCGTTCCAATCGGGTTTCAGATTGGGCTCCGAATGCACGCCGGCATCGTCGATCTTGTCCTCGTCGCAATAAAGCAGCCTGGCGCCGGTGCATTGCGCGGCTTCGAGCATGAATTCTATGGCGCGTGGTGCCAGCAAATCGTCGTGATCGAAGAAGGCCACGTAGGCGCCGGTTGCGTGGTCGATGGCATGGTTGGTGGCGCCGGAAATGCCGGCATTCTCCGGCAGCAGAGTGGGCCGGATGCGGCCATCGGCGGCGGCCAGGGTTTCTATCAGGGCTTCCAGCTCCGGGTGTCCGCTGCAATCGTCGACGATGATCAGCTCCCAGTTCTGGTAGCTTTGATCGCGCACCGACTGCACGGCGGCTCGAAAATCCGGCAGACGCGGCCTGAAGGTGGGGCAGATGATGCTGACCAGCGGCCGCGCCACCAGCAAAGCCGGCGGTCGTGCGTCGAGGATTTGCCGGTAGCGTCGTGCCCAGGCGTCGTAGCAGGCGAGGTTGTGCTGTTCCGCGGGGAGCATCGCCTTCAGTTGCGCCCGCAGCGCCCACATCTGGGTGAAGAGCTGGTCCGCCACGCCGAGCATGTCGCGTACCTGGCGATAGGCGTCCAGAGCTGGGAAATGCGCGAGATAAGGGCTGCCCTGAAGCTCCGGGCCATCCGGCAACACGCGGAAGCGGAGATCCAGGCTGCGGCCGGCGACCATGTCGATAGCGGGGACGAACGAAAATCCGCAATTGGGATCGCAGTCATGTGTCTCGGCGACGTCGGCGCGAAACTGGTTGGCAATCACGTGGCCGATGGGCTGGCCGCGATGGGTGATGAGTACCGGGAGGCCGCCGCTGCGGCGGTTGGCCGCGTGATCGTGGTGCAGCACCCAGCCGCGAATGGCGCCGTCGTGCAGCCCGTCGACCTGGCCCGCGATGCTGGTGGCGGCGAAGCGGAAACTCCAGGTGGGCGCCTCGGCGCCCGTGGCCGAGCGTATGGCCTGCCCATCCAGCCCGCGCAGGCTGAGCACGTGGGAGCGTTCGTCGCAGTAGCGGCTGGGGATGGCGCGGGTATAGCCAACCTGTGCGTGGGGATGCCCGGCCTGGCGGACGTCCGCCCGCATCTCGTCGGCGGTGAAGCGCTCCACTTCGATGTCGTCGATCACCATTGCCAGCACCGCAGAGGCTGCGACATCGGCTTCGTCGTATGCCCAGCCGGACACTACGCCGCCGGCCAAGCGGTCCACTGTCACGATGAGGCTGGTGTCGGCCTGTGGAGGGTGTGTTTGTGTTGTCTCGGCGCCGATGATCCAGCAATGCGACCAGATGCGGGTGGCGGGGTCACACAGCAGAAGTTCGCTGCCGTCGTCATGGAAGAAGGCGATGCTGTGCGGTTTGCGGTCCTGGAAGCGGGCGGGGATGTCGATGGAAAATCCCACATGGGCCGTGGGATAGCCGCCGGCGATCACGTCAGCGCGGAACATCGAGGCAGTGATATGCTGTTCGTTGACATCGTCGATCCGCATTAGGAACGGCACTGGCTCCAATGGGGTGGCGGCATCGTGCATCCAGCCTGCCACCAGGCCTGGCTGCAGGCAGTCGATGAAGCCCACGACATCGCGCGCCGCGCGCTGCGCCAGGATGTGGCCGCTTGCATCATCCATGCAGGTGAAACTCCAGCGACCGACAGGATGTGCCGTTGCGGTGGATGCCGAAGGCGGTACTGCCCAGCCGGAATTCCATGCGATGCGCGGCGCCGTCGCGGTAGTGGTGCGGGATGGTGAATCGGAAGCCCGATCGTTCCGGATAGCCGGCCTGCAAGAGGTCCGGTCTGGCGTGGCTGCAGGTGATGTCGCCGATGCTGCGCCCGTCGATGCTGGCGGTGAAAATGAGGGCTGCGTCTGGCGCCGCGCGGTCGAACGCCCAGCCGTTGGCGGTGCCGTCGTCGAGGGCATCGAGCACGCAGAGGATGCGTTGGTCCGGCGCCTTTTTTCGTGCCGCCAGGAAGGCCGTGACGGCGGCGGCGTGGGGCAGGGCGGTGCGGTCCTCGATTTCGTTGCGGTCATAGACGGCGAACTGCGCGGCGTGGCGTTGGTCGGCGCCGAGCTGTCCGCGGGCGAGGCGGCGGTTCCAATGATCGGCGGACCGCAGAAAATAGTGATTGATGCGCCATCCTTCGTGATGCGCGGTGTTTTGGGCCACGAGTCCCGGACTGTCCCACGCCACCCTCGTGCCATCGGCATGGACGGTATCCCCGCTCAGCTCGAACGCATGCGGATTGAGCACACGCGTAACGGCACAGGGTCGCACGATCGACTTCACGTGGTGGTTGACGCTGAAGTCGAAGGCGCTGCGACGGGTGAGCGTTGCCATCACCGCGCCGGGCGGTAGCGAGACGTGGCCAGCCGTTCCAAAGATCAGCCAGTTCAGCGCCACGCCGGCCGCGGTTTCGTGGCGCTGCAGCAGGGCGGGGAGGGTTTGCGTGGGTTCGGGCATCAGGAATTCGTCGGCGTCGAGAAAGGCGATCCAGTCGAAATCAGCGCCGTGCCGGGCAAGACAGTCGCGATAGGCGGCGTTCTGTCGCTCGCGGGACTGGTCGGCCCAGTCATGCACGATGATGGGAATGGCGTCCGACAGGGCTTCCGTGGCGGCACGCGTTGAGTCGGTGGATTGATGGTCGTAGATGATGAGCGTGCCAAACCCGATCAGGTGGTGATGGATGGCCCACTCGGCGATGTTGGCCGCTTCGTTCTTCACGATGAGGCAAGCGGCGGTGCGGATCATGGCGCGGGTGGGCCCTCTCGTCAGGCGAAATCCGATGCTACGGGGGCGGGCGGGCGGCGGCGGCAATGAACCGTCAATCCAGGGCGTGACAGCGGCGAATAATGCGTGAATGCAGCGGTCTCAATCTGATGAGCGCTGGCATGGCCTTCAGCCTGCTGATGGCCAATGTTGCGGTGTTTCTGGCC